>JAKITI010000004.1 GCA_021648145.1 Gammaproteobacteria bacterium | reverse complement strand
AAAGCACCAACCCATAGAGGGTTGGTGCTTTACACGAGCAACGATATAATTGAAGAGCCGGATGCGGTAATTCCGCACGTCCGGATCTGTGTGGGGGCGGTCAGGTAACTGGCCGTTCTACCACGACTGCCGAAAGTCGTTTCAATCCACGCACCCGCGAAGGGTGCGACTTTACGTAGGTTGATTGATTGTGCGTTTATATCTGTTTCAATCCACGCACCCGCGAAGGGTGCGACTGGCTTCGTTTGCCTGAGTATTGCGGACGACCCCCTCGTTTCAATCCACGCACCCGCGAAGGGTGCGACCCGTGCCTTGACTGCTGACTTTCGTTTTGCGTTGTTTCAATCCACGCACCCGCGAAGGGTGCGACCTTGATTTAGGATAGCCATCAAGCCATCAATTAGAGTTTCAATCCACGCACCCGCGAAGGGTGCGACACAAGCGCGGCAAAGAGGTTCCATTTGCTGCTTGGGTTTCAATCCACGCACCCGCGAAGGGTGCGACGTATTTACACTTAGTCGTCGCTCTCGCAGGTCATGTTTCAATCCACGCACCCGCGAAGGGTGCGACACTAAATCCCGTAAGCGCTGCTGCATAAAAAAACCGTTTCAATCCACGCACCCGCGAAGGGTGCGACAAGTGAATCAATAAATAATCCTCAATTACGTGTCGTTTCAATCCACGCACCCGCGAAGGGTGCGACGACTTTGATGATGACATACCTTTTTAAGACAATGTTTCAATCCACGCACCCGCGAAGGGTGCGACTAAAACGCAATGGTTTTAAAGTTTATGGGGTCAAGTTTCAATCCACGCACCCGCGAAGGGTGCGACCATTCTATATCCGAACTATTGGTTTCGACTTTAAGTTTCAATCCACGCACCCGCGAAGGGTGCGACTAAATTCTCCGCCGCTATGCTCCGCGTTTTTATGTTTCAATCCACGCACCCGCGAAGGGTGCGACGAAGACCAGTTCATCTTTCTGGGGTCTTTATTAAGTTTCAATCCACGCACCCGCGAAGGGTGCGACGAATTAGCATACTGCAGCAAAATAAACAGCATTAGTTTCAATCCACGCACCCGCGAAGGGTGCGACTGACACTTATTATAATTAAGTTTATAAATTTTAGTTTCAATCCACGCACCCGCGAAGGGTGCGACATTTTCGGCCATTCGTCGTCTTTTATCATTTTTGGTTTCAATCCACGCACCCGCGAAGGGTGCGACTTGACTGGATTTAAAAACAATCAGTGCTTTGATATGTTTCAATCCACGCACCCGCGAAGGGTGCGACTGAACAATAATATTTCTATTTTCGCACTCGCCTAGTTTCAATCCACGCACCCGCGAAGGGTGCGACAAACGGAGAGTGAACCGCCGAGCCAACTTATTGAGTTTCAATCCACGCACCCGCGAAGGGTGCGACATCAATGGAGTCAATAAACTCTGACATACCAATTGTTTCAATCCACGCACCCGCGAAGGGTGCGACATAAAGCAAACGGCAAACCCAGTTGGCGCTTAGCAGTTTCAATCCACGCACCCGCGAAGGGTGCGACAGTAATATTGCAAAAAGAGATAAAGCACTCAAAAAGTTTCAATCCACGCACCCGCGAAGGGTGCGACGAGGCAAATGATGCTGCGATGGCAGCAGGCAAAGTTTCAATCCACGCACCCGCGAAGGGTGCGACTTTAAAGAAAACGAAACAACTATCGCTTGTCTAGTTTCAATCCACGCACCCGCGAAGGGTGCGACGATAATATTAGCATTACTCAAACTGGCCCCGCGAGTTTCAATCCACGCACCCGCGAAGGGTGCGACACATATTCGTGAGTGCGATTTTGATGACTTGCACGTTTCAATCCACGCACCCGCGAAGGGTGCGACCTATTTCCACGGGTGTCCAGCAAACTGTTAGGTCTGTTTCAATCCACGCACCCGCGAAGGGTGCGACCATCTCGATGACGAATCAAAATCATATCCATCAGGTTTCAATCCACGCACCCGCGAAGGGTGCGACTCTCTGGCTCATTTGCTCATGACCCTGCTCGGCAGTTTCAATCCACGCACCCGCGAAGGGTGCGACTGCTCCATAACCTGTTGCACGGGCTTGCTGCGCAGGTTTCAATCCACGCACCCGCGAAGGGTGCGACATTCACTGGAAATCAATTTTTCTGGAAATACAGGGTTTCAATCCACGCACCCGCGAAGGGTGCGACCTCGGACAGTCTCAAGGCAATTACTCTGATATTTGTTTCAATCCACGCACCCGCGAAGGGTGCGACCTTTCCTTCATTCATCAAATCAATTTCATCCTGCGTTTCAATCCACGCACCCGCGAAGGGTGCGACCGCAATATCAGGTGTATCAAGCAATAATATTATTGTTTCAATCCACGCACCCGCGAAGGGTGCGACATCATCAAGTACATTAAGCATATCAATATGTATTAGTTTCAATCCACGCACCCGCGAAGGGTGCGACCAAGAAGCGGCCATTAAAGCAACAAAAGAAGCTGGTTTCAATCCACGCACCCGCGAAGGGTGCGACCGCATCGCTGATGAAGGAAAAGTACACGTAAAGGTTTCAATCCACGCACCCGCGAAGGGTGCGACAAAGACCTACAAGAAATGGGCGCGGGATTTGTTGTTTCAATCCACGCACCCGCGAAGGGTGCGACCATAGCTAAGGGATTAACCCAAAGCAAACAAGGAGTTTCAATCCACGCACCCGCGAAGGGTGCGACAGAATTCCGAGATTGCTGCGAAGGCAAAGGATTGTTTCAATCCACGCACCCGCGAAGGGTGCGACTTTTCTCCAAAATTAATGTATGGCTGCTTTCAAAGTTTCAATCCACGCACCCGCGAAGGGTGCGACTATTCCCGTTGTAGTGGGTGCGCAGGTATCACGAGTTTCAATCCACGCACCCGCGAAGGGTGCGACATATTAAATTGAGAATTGATTTGGTACGTAAAAATGTTTCAATCCACGCACCCGCGAAGGGTGCGACAAGAAACGGTTTACGTGCCAACTAAGCACTGCATGTTTCAATCCACGCACCCGCGAAGGGTGCGACGTGACATTTACTTAATCCTCATTTTAAATAGTACAGTTTCAATCCACGCACCCGCGAAGGGTGCGACGTCTCTTAAAGCAGCAGATTGGTACAAAGAGTTTGTTTCAATCCACGCACCCGCGAAGGGTGCGACCGTGATATTGCGCCAGACACTTTGCAGGGGGGGGGTTTCAATCCACGCACCCGCGAAGGGTGCGACTGCGGGTAAATCCATCTGCTTAATTAACGAGCTAGTTTCAATCCACGCACCCGCGAAGGGTGCGACTTGTATAGTCTCTCGCTTTGATACTAAAACTGGACGTTTCAATCCACGCACCCGCGAAGGGTGCGACGCCAATTCCGACAAAAAGCATTTCAAAAATATCGTTTCAATCCACGCACCCGCGAAGGGTGCGACGAGCTTGACACGTTAAAAGTCCAGGAGTTAAAGGGGTTTCAATCCACGCACCCGCGAAGGGTGCGACCGTTAAATACTAACTTACTAATTTTTAAAGAACAAATGATAATTTTCCGCTAATCCGAGATAATTTTTCATCAAATAAAACTACAAACAAAATGCAAACTATTATATTCAATTAATATCAATGAGTTAGCCCGCCCGCTAACTTCTCTACGATTTCATGAGAGCACAAGGTTAGCGCATTAAATAATTAACGCATCTCTTATCGGATCAAGAGTAACTTTTGCACCAACATGCTCAACCTTACTCCTTCCTTTTTTACCAAGAAAATAAAAACGAAGACTATCTTCTTTCGGATTATAAATTTCCATCAATTTATTTTTAAATATAGTGAACTGCGCGGGATCAACTTCGCACTCAAATACAGAGTTTTGCACTCGCATTCCATAGTCCAAACAAGTCTTGGCTATATTCCTTAAACGCCGCCTGCCATCGCTTGTTAAAACACTTACATCGTATGTCACTAAAACCAGCATAATTATTTCACCAGATAAGGGGGGTAATATTCTGTATCACCACGTAGGTGGCGCGCCAATAACATAGCCTGACAATGAGGCAGTAGACCAACCGGTACTTTTTCATCTAAATAAGGATGCATGACTTCAACTTGTTTTCGCTCTTGCCATGCAACTAATAGAGTTTTGCGTGCGTCATCCGTTAACCGAACGGCACCGCTGGCTTCCGTCACAAAGTCATTGAGCTTAACCTGCTGCCTGTTAATCAGGGTAAGAACAAATCGATCCGCCCAAGGCGCTCTAAACTCCTCCAACAGATCAACCGCAAGACTCACTCGCCCCGGTCTGTCTTGATGCAAAAATCCAACATAAGGATCAAGCCCTACGCCCTGCAATGCCGATGCACATTCGTGCGTGATTAATGTATAAGCAAACGAAAGCAATGCGTTAACAGGGTCAGTCGGTGGACGGCGCACGCGCCCTCCAAACTTAAAACCATTGCCTTTTAGCAGCGCGTTAAACACACCGAAATAACAGTTTGCGGCATCCCCTTCTATTCCGAGTATTTCTGGAACAGTTGTGACATGACGCACTCGGCGCAAGCTTGCAGCAAGGTGTTTAATCGCGGCTTCGATCGGCTCATTTGAACCATGATTCCGCACTTCGCGCATCAGCACTGACCGGCCATTCGCAATTTTTGCAGCCACCATCAAACGAGCGATAGATACCGACTTCAACTCATCATCTGCCCACCGGTATTGTGTGCGCCGCAACAACACATTACCCGTTTGTTTGCCTTGAACGCGTGCTAAAAACTTTCCATATTCCGTGTAGAACGAAAGCCCTATACTCTTTTCACCACAATAACCCATCAAAAATGGAGAGACACTCACCTGACCAAAACAGAGAATATTACTGACCGTCAGCGCAGGGAACTGTCCGAGCTTTTCTTTATCCAGCTTTACAACAATAGTTTCCCGCTCCTTGTGAAGGTAGCTTTTTTGACGCGTAATATAGAGGGTGTTCAGTAGTTTTTTCATGATTTTTCACTGATTGTATACACATTATGATCTAAAAAAATTCCTTCAATATAAACACCGGAATGATCACGCCGAAAGGTACCAGGCTCGCACAAATCTACTAACGAACAGGCGCGACACCGCTTGGTTTTATCGGTTGGAACGGGTGTTTTCCCTGAAGCCAATATGGCATGCGCGCCCTCAATGGCCGCAACAGTAGCCGCTCGTAATGCATCATCAATCTGAATCACTTCTCGACGACGCACCTCCCAATACCAAATCGCGCCCTCGCTAATATGGGTATCGCGCATCTCTTCTATACAGAGCGCCTGAGCACATACCTGTATTCGATCCCAATCCTCAATTTTTGGTTTGCCACGCTTATACTCCACCGGTAGATATTTCGGTGAATCGCCTTGCTCAATCTCTAACAAATCCATTTTACCGGTAAGCTGGTAGCGCTGCGATTTCAACATCACACTGCGCTCGTAGCGTGTGCCTTTACGCTGCTCGGCGGCACCAGAATCCACCCGCTCATGCAATATATTTCCCTCGGCGGTAAAGCGGTTATCTGCCCAGGCTTGTTCGACATGTATCAATGCAAACTGGCGTGGACAGTAAGCGTAGTGCTGCAATGCAGAGAGCATGATGGTTTGTGGCTCGTCACTCATTTTTTTTGCTGCTCCAGCAACCGGTCAAAATCTGATTTGAAAAGCCTATCTTGCACAATGCGATATTTTTCGAATTCGCTTTCAGCAAACGCTTTGGCAATTTCAGCGGTGACCTTTCCCGCATCTTGCAAAATATCCCGCTCATCAAACTCAAGAAACAGATCAAGCCGCTTGCTCCAGTCGTCCATGGTCATGGGGATATTTCGCTTGGCTCGCTCTTCTGCCAAATCCAGATAGGCACTGACGATTCTGCCCAAAGATTCCAGCTCCTCTTTGCTCAAGTAATTCTTGGCAATGCTCACATCGGTTTTAATGATCTTGCCGTCGGGCGCACTGCCCCAAGATGTCAATCCCATATGCGTTTTGTCACTATCAGCCCGCTGCACAATCAACTCAGCCGCCGTGTGACCGTGTATGCCGAAGTGAAGTTGATTCTGCACCTTAGCAAAGAAAATCTTGGTCGTATTAGCATCCTTGTTGTAATCCAGACTGGTGGCATAAATGTCGGTTATTTTTTGATAAAAACGCCGCTCGCTAAGCCGGATTTCGCGGATTTCAGCCAGTAATCTCTCAAAATAGTCTTCACCTAAAAAAGAACCATTTTCAAGACGCTTGTTATCCAGCACAAAACCTTTAATAGCGAACTCGCGTAGCACCTGGGTAGCCCACTGGCGGAATTGAGTGGCGCGTTTTGAGTTGACGCGGTAACCCACGGAGATAATCATCTCCAGATTGTAGAAATTGGTCGGTTTAGTAGAAAATTCGGAATTTCCGAATTTTCTCAGCGAGGCAGTCTCACCCAGCTCATTGTCAGTATAAATATTCTTAATATGCTCATTGACGGTGGATACCGATTTACCAAACAGCTCAGCAATCAGCTTTTGAGTTAACCAGACAGTCTCTTCTTCCACCCGAACTTCGATGCTCTCTTCACCTGCCTGAGAGGTGAAGATCAGGAATTCAGCAGTGGAGTTGCGGATGAGTTTTTTCATACCATTACCTCCGTATGCGTTCCCACGCAGAGCGTGGGAACGAGAAACGGCTCTGTCCATCTTCGGCTTGGTAGATGAGCATTAGATTAAAATCCATCAATTTCTTCTGGCTCAAGCCCATCCAGGTTGGTAAGTGTATAGCTACCATCCTCTTTCACGGAGAGCGTCCGATGAACTTTTGCCGATGAGTATTGACCAGATTTGCAGTTGTGTTTCCACCAAATGACTTTCTCAACCACCATACTGCCTTCTGGGCGTGCGGAAGAAGCATCGCCTTCGAATAGTTTTGGTAAAACTTGTTTTATTTTGTCCGCATCTTCTTCATTGAAACCCGTTCGCTCAGCAAGCTGTGGGGTCATACCGCCAAAAGTGACATAAACAGCGCTATCCACTCGGTGTTTCATGCCCATTGTATCTGAGCTTTTTTTGCTGCCATCTCCCTCACCACTAACGCTTTTAGTGATTTGCAGGCTAGTAATGCTGACAGGCTCTATACTAAATGCAGATTGTATTGAAACTGGGCCTCGAATGGGAATAGAAACGCCATCTTTATTCTCACTCTTAAAAGCAAACAGCTGACCAAAGCTACGAACATCAATCCATTTCTCATTGGCTAAACGTGCCGTTTCTACTGGTGTAGTTTTTTTGACATTAAAGGCATCTTTACCCAAGCCATATTCTGCTGATTCTGCACGAGTTTTTAAACTCGGCATTCCATCAGTTTTTTTCTCATCCGATTGAACAAATATCTGTTCACCCGCCTCTTGCAATCGATCACGAATTTTGCGTTTAATACAGACATCCGAAACTTCACCAAAACCATCGTAATCGGTACGTGGGCGATTACCGTTCAGCGGATCACCATTAGGGTTGGCATTTTTAACACTAAAAATTAGGGCGAAATCAATTTTATTTTGTAAGCTCATTCGTTATCTCCAGTAGTTGTTTTTTCGTTTGATTGTTTTTTATCACGCAGTTCTCGCCGCTGAGTATGATAGGCCAACAAAAACTCGCCGCTTAATGATTTGTCGCTTACAAACTCACCCTCTTTGAATTTAGACATAACCTCATCCAGTAACGTTTGAATGTTGTGCAAAAAACCAGCGCGATTATTTTTGAGACGCTGTATATAGGGCTGCAATGCTAACTCAATATTACGCCAAGTGGATGCCGGACGGTCGGCAAAACGCTGCATTAAACGCCCAGCAGTAGTGGAACGATTTTCACCCGACACATACAAGGACATATCTTCAATTCTCTCTGCAATCGCCAGCAGACGACCATATAAATAATCTCTTGAATTATTCTCTTGTTCTAACCCCACGATATACTCCTTACTCTGCTTTGGATGACGTTTACAAAAACCCCGATACAGGGCACATGCTATTCCTAAATGTTTTTCCCATAACCACTGCTCATCAGATTTATATGAGCTGCGATTACTGGCACGCCGTACCGCCTTTTCAACTAAATCTTGCGGAAAAGGCCGTGCTTCAACAATGCAAGGCAAAATACGCTCTATCGTATTTTTCTTGAGTGAGTCATTTACGATGCTTCCGTAAATAGCCTCCCAGATTGCCCTAGGGGATGGCGTGCAAACAGGCCATACGGTCTTCGAAATTGGTTTTTTCTTACCTACATCCTCTTCTACTTTATGGCGTTGATACCAAGCAAACTCTTCGTGCCATTTTGAGATACGCTCAATGTAATTATCAGGAAAGAACTCTTGGTAATAGGTAACCGCCATGCGACCTGGCGTTGCAGAATCCAGCCCCATTATGATGATGTTATCCGTTGGCTTTAACTTGGTTCGATAACCCGCCATGTATTTACCCAGTGCTATGGAAAATGACTGGCCAAGATCATTTGTGTGATCAACCTGGGTTTCCGCCGATAGAGGCAGGCCGGATACCTCCTGTATTTCATCAGACATTGCATCCCAAATATCCTCCATGGGTTGAGGTATCTCTTCGCCTGACACAGCCCAGGCTATAATTGCTTGGTCTCCATTTCTGAATCCTTGACGCGAAATCAACCAGCGCAAAGCATTGTGAGCTTTTTGAGTAACATCAAAAGAAACGCCAACTGATTGTGCACCAAACTTTTCTATGCCTTTTTTACTGTCTGTAAATCGCCCCCTAAAGGTATAACCCGACATATCATTTGATGAAACAAGCTTTGCCTTATCTCCAGTATGGCGGAGTTTTGCCGGATGGTTTATTGCCAAAGGCACTTGGTTACCGGTGATATAACAAAGCCCTGTTTTTTCGTTTTTCGATAGATCGTATGAAACCCACGCCTTCTGCAAACTGCGATCTCTCCAAGTTTCACTAACTAAGTCATCTTTCGTTTCTACATTCCAGCAAATGAGTGCATTCCCTTGATCAAGTTTTCCTTTTTCTTTTGGCAAAACTTTAAATATTAGAGGTGCCTCAGTTTCACTATCTTTAGGCCACGACAACAACAGGGATTTATCTTCTCCGACTTGCAAAATATTATTTTCAATCAAATCGCTAACAACCGTTCCTTTCTCAATATACTTAAATACTGACCTAACCTTTGGGTGGGAATATGAGGATTCACACCATTCATTAATTTGATTTAAATACTCATTAAAAAAGGTTTTTTTCTTTCCTCCAAAGTTTGGGTAGTCCTTTGCCACATACTGTATTTTGTCTGCCAATGGGTGCGGAGCCGCACCGCTACCGGATCTTCCAGCCGATCTTTCTGTTGCAGGTAAAATAATTTGGGTTTTTTGTAATATTTCAGCCCGCCTAAAATTTCCCTCGCCATCAATGGTAATTTTTATGTGAGCATTTTGAGGTGTATGGCTAATCGGCATCAATTTATCTGAGTCAAGTAAATCAAGCTGCATCCCAGCCTCATAGGTTTCATACAACTTCGCCATCCAACTCATAAGTTCGCCTCCTCAATTTCTACAGATAAAAGGTTTTCACCTTCTTCAAATTGTTTAGGCAACATCGGGCGAATAAAGCGGCTCACTGTACAATATTTAGGCCGAGGAAATTCCAGAATGCCTTTTTTTAAAGTGGCGCTCCAAAAGCGGCTATGCAGTTCATTTTTTCCCGTCTCATCCGGGTAGTCAAAACCATGAAACATCAGACCAAACCCCAACTCTTCAATGTCATCATAAGCACCAGTACCTTCGCCAAATTCACACGCTTCTACATAAGCCTGGCAATCACGCGTCCCCAAAAATATATCTTGTCTACCACCCCGTTCGATTGAACGCTTGGCAATGGCAAAGTGTTTGCCAGAAATATGATCTTTAGCTAATTCAGGGCGGTGCTCGTTCCATTCAAAGTGTGCCTCTACCTGATATTCCACATGGTGCAAAAAAGTATAAATAGCCAAACTGTTTCCACCGCCCCACACCAGTGGCTTTGTACCTTTGGTTTGCGTGCGTAATGGTTTCATCACCCTTACTTTATCCACATACCAAATAATGCTTGGTTTCCAATAGATAGACTTCAGCACACCTTTGATGGCTTCATAGGTCGGCAAATGGTAAGAGCATTTCTCACCGCCGATTTTGGTTACAGGGTCAGTAAACAGGGCATATCGTCCATGCACTTTGAAGCTGACACTGTTTTTAGGTTTATCATGCATTCAATCCACTCCTAGAAAACTCATTTTGTTGCAGGGTTTAACTGAAAGTCCAAACTCATCGCTATAATATTTTTCATCGAGATAAAATATACCTTCATCCGGCTGTATTTCATGAACAGCACCTTCATTTTGTAGCTGTTTCCATACATTGGGAAATACGTTAACACTGAATTTTTGCGCCTGCTTGAGCAGTGCTCGATAGGTTTTTACATCGAACTCTTTTGCAACCCGCCCCAGCTCTGCAATTAAATCTTTCCCCTCTTCACCATAAGGCACAATGACGGCCTGCGTTGGCGAGTCAATCGCCTTGAACATTTTGCCAGCGGTCATAAAGGATTGTTGAAGCAGTAATGTGTTTTTGTTACGCCCAATATTTACTGCATTGCAACTCAACAAGTTGAGTAAATCATCATCCCTACCCAGTTTTTTAGCCGATATGGGGTAGCTCATTTCCTCAGCTCGATCATAAAAATAATAGTTAAAATATTGTTTGATGGCATCGGGGGCCAATAAATCATCAAAGCCTTCATCCATAACACGCTGCGCCTTGTCTCGACCTACTTTGATATCTGTTAGTAGATCAATATTTTCCTCTGCGGGGTTAACCACATGCACCGTGGCTTCTTTACGCAAACCATTTCGATTGCAACGCCCGGCAGCTTGCGCGATGGAGTCCAACCCGGCGAGAAACCGTATAACTGATGCAAAATCCACATCAACACCCGCTTCAATCAGTTGAGTGCTAATACACAATGCCGGTTGGTTATTTTTCAGTCGCGCCTTAACTTTTGCAAAAATCACTTTACGATGTGCTGGACAAAGGCTGGTGCTCAGTTGAAACAGCGACTCTTTATCTACTTCAGCACCGGCTTGTATTTCCAGATAAAGCTGCTGCGCCCAGGATTTTGTATTGACAATAATCAGGCAGCTACCAAGTTCTTTAAACTCATCCAGTGCGAGTGCCGCGATCTGTTCGGTTGTCCAACCTTCAGGTCTTACCTTATTACTCACTTTCACACGCTTTAGCTTTTCAAACAGTTTAGGTACATCACTGATCAACTCATTTTCAGGTGGGATGATTAATTGGCCTTTCTCGGGTGATTTAAGCTGATCAAGCAGTGGTTGTGTTGCGGTACAAAGCACTGCTGTGGTATTGCAATAGTTAGTGATAAAATTGAGCGCATTACAAAACAGGTGGGTACAATTTATGGGAAGTGTTTGAATTTCATCAAATATCAATACCGTATTGGCCAATTGATGCAGCTTCCTTGCACCTCTGGTTCCTCCTGAAAACAGCACCTCAAGAAACTGCACCATCGTGGTCATTACGATAGGCGCATCCCAGTTTTCACTCACCAATTTGCTATGCCAACTCTGCTGCTCTGGCTCCAGATTCGAATGTTGCTCTAGCACCCAAGGGCTTGTGTCTTTTGAGTCTTCGACAACACCCCTAATGGCTGCGGCGTTCTGCTCAATTATGGAAGTAAACGGGATGATGTAGATAATCCGATCCAGCTTATGCTGTCTTGCATGATGCAATGCATAACGCGGCGTTTTTCAAGAGAGTTGTCGCCTAAAGATTAAATTTATGCCGCCTTATTCTGATCAATTTCAGATTTACCTTTCTCAGGATTGAGATAAACCTCACCGATTCGATCCCAGTTTCTGATCTCACCTGTCCAGCGACTCGGATTTTGAGCTTTTGCCTTTTCATAGACCTGCTTTCGATTGGCCAGTATTTGAATGTCTTCACCCGTATGACGTTGATCCGGTGTCACAAACTTAATGCCGCTATGCAGGTGTTCATGGTTATACCATTGAACAAATTCGCTGACCCAGTACCTCGCCGCACCGATATCTATAAATGGCTTTTCTGGATACTCCGGGCGATATTTTAATGTACGAAAAATAGACTCAGAATATGGGTTATCATTACTCACTGAGGGGCGGCTAAATGAGGGCACCACGCCTAATTCTTGTAATGTCGCCAACATGGTGGCTCCTTTCATTGGGCTGCCATTATCTGAATGGAGCGTGACTTGATTACGCTTGATCCCTTCACGTTGACATATATCTGTGATCAAATCCGCTGCAAGCAGGCTCCGCTCTTCACCATGAATCTGCCAGCCCACAATTTTACGACTGTAAATATCCAGTACTAAATACAGATAGAGGTAGACACCTTTAATCTGAGTCGGCAAATAGGTGATATCCCAGGTGTATATCTGATTCACTGCGCTCGCTGTCAATGCACGTGGTTTTGTCATTTTTCTTGACGGTTTGCTTTTGTCTCTATGTTTCAGTTGCTTATTCTCATTTAAGATACGATAAAAGCTTGATTGTGATGCAATATATTTCCCTTGATCAGCAAGTTTAGGTACTATTTTGCAAGGCGGTAAATCAGCAAACTCTGGTTCGTTGGCCACTTTAAGAACTCGCTTTCTCTCAAGTTCAGTGAGTTTGTTTGTGGGCGCATGTTTTGCCGCTGGACGACCATCCTGTTTATTGTCGGGGTCTTCCCAGCGCTGAAGAGTCTTGGTACTGATTCCGATGACTTCACAGGCTAACCCTTGCCTGGCTCCTGCGCCCCGCGCCTGATTGATTAACTCAATAATTTCTTTTCGTTCTCTGTTCATTGTGAGCTGCCCTCGTTTTTTCCCCAGATCTCGTCGACTTTTTTTTGGAGAACTAATAGCGCCGCTGTCTCAGCCAGCGCTTTTTCTTTGCGGGTCAACTCTTTTTTTAGTGCTTTATTTTCACTCTTCAGCGTTTTGATCTCTGTGCGGAAAGTGACTCCTGTGTTTTTAATGTTTTCGCGAGTAAAGTCGAGTTTCCACTGCTCTATATGGTGTGGGTAAACACCTTGTTTTCTACAATAGGAGCTCAAGGCTTCACCTTCATATGAGCTACACGTGATTACCATGTTAAGGCGTTCTTTTGTTGTCCAGTCCTGTGGCCGTTTCTCTTGTGACATCTTTGTGCCATCTTCAGGAAAGTCTTCTGCTAGCTCTTGTCTTTTTGCTTTCATAATCCACTTGTTTAATGTTGATTCACTCATATTCAATGTGCTGGCAATTTCACTTATCGTTGTTTCTTCACTTCGACCCAGTGCTTTTTCTACGGCCTGAATTTTAAATGATTTTGTGAAGTTTCTTCTCATTTCTCTCTACCTCTATATGAAAATTAGAGGCGACAACTAGCCTGACACAGGGGGGTATTGTTTCTCGACCTTCTCTTCGGTGAGATAAACAACACGACCGCCCTTTTGCATGACGCGACATTTTTCGAGGTAGTAAATATTGGCGCGTTTGGAGTGTAGAATTGCTTTTAAATCACTGGGGGAAATGTCATCCATAGTGGCTCCTATCCTTATTGAGCTGAGCTAATTTTTTAGTCCATTTTTTGGCTATAGAGTTTACTTTAGATGTTGCGTAGGTGCCGGTGAGGCTTCACCCTTCTCAACCTTGTTTCACCGACCCAGAAAATATATGAATGATCGCAACGCCTGCAATAATGAACCCCATGCCTATCACTGCGGGAATATCTGGGATCTCTTTGTATAGCACTATGCCAATAATAGTTACCAGAACAATACCTAAACCAGACCAAACTGCATACGTAATTCCTATTGGTATGGTTCGCAACACCAGTGTCATAAAGTAGAATGCGATACTATACCCGATCACAACGATTAGGCTCGGATACAGCTTCGTGAACTCTTCCGATGCTTTTAATGCACTCGTCGCAATGACTTCAGCCACTATTGCTACTGCAAGATATAAATAGGCCACTGAATTCTCAATTGCAATATAATGGCATGATCCATTAGGGCTATTTGCTATGCACCTTTATCCGACCACACGGCATATTCGTTGCCATTTGGATCACAAAAATGGAAACGACGACCGCCTGGAAATGCGAAAGTTTGCTTTATAATTGAACCGCCAAGGCTCTCTATTTTTAGTTGCGTTTTTTCTAGATTTTCACTGTATAGAACAATAAGAGCGCTGCCATTAGATGTTAAAGCGGGTCGGTCGGACTTGAAAAATCCACCGTTTACTCCAGCATTTGAGAAGGCTGTATATTCATCCCCGAAATCAACAAAAGACCACCCAAAAGCAGACTTAAAGAATGATTTTGCGACCTTGATATCTTTGGCTGGAAGTTCGACATAATTTATTTTTTCATGCGCTCTCATTGGTTTTCTCATCTATTGATATATAAATCACGGTAGAAACGAGTTTAGTCTAGGATAAATGTAACCTTCATGTTGACTCTGTATTCTAATATTTCACCATTCTCAACTTTCACGGTCTGTTCTTGAACCCAGGCCGATTTTATATTGCGCAGTGTTTTACTGGCTCGTTTGATGCCTTGTTGCATTGCATCTTCAAAACTGACGGTGGATGATGATGTGATTTCGGTCACTCGTGCGATTGCCATGTTGGCTCTCCTTATTTATTTCAAAGATCAGAAGACTATCATAATTGTTGTTTTAATTATAAAGACGACTTCGACTCATTCATTCTCACAAGGCAGTCTTCATAATTAATTGCTGTGCGACCATTATTTGAAGCTGAAATTGCTATCGTGCCAAAATTAAACAGGTCGGAGAAACAAATTTTATGATCAAAAATTGTGTAAAAACCTTCGTAGGTATATGACTCGCTTAGAAAGATCAAGCCAACCTGTAGACGGCCACCATCGACACCCTCTTCAAGCTGGGCTTCGCCTAAGTCAAGGAAACTTCCTGCGGCCATGCTATCAGCAGGAGGGGCAATGCGCTGAAATTCACCGTTGCATTCGGAATCACCATAAACAAGCTGGGTTTTTATAATGCGTTCATCGCGTTTGAAGTCATAAATAACCTCTTTCCAATGCCCTGCATCGTAATAGGTTGAGCCAATCTCAAAGTTACAGATCTGGGTTTTCCATTCACCAAAAAGCTCTGGTGCTGAATTATTCTTATTACTTCCGTCACATCCTGTTAATAATAAAACAACTGCAATAACAGATAAGTACCGCTTCATTCTTTCTCCCCATAGTGAACTATAAATCACGCAACCCATCGGATGGCTCAACACGTGAAACTCGATAACCTGCTAATGCTGATGCAATAAGCGCGGCTCCAACAGTCAGTATACCCGCAATTGCGAAATGGCTGGGTAAAAGACGGCAAATTGAGCCGCCCATATTTAACATATCAGCCAGCAATAAATTAACACTAAGCTCAACAAATAGATAAATCAGGCTGGCTAATAACCATCCGGAAATAGCAGTAAAGAGACCTTGTAACGTTGGAAACCAGACAATACTGCCTGTACGCAATCCAATCAGTCTTAAAACACTCAGCTCTTTTCGTTTACGATCGACATTGGCCCAAAGGCTTGCGCCTAATGAAAAAGAGGCTCCTGTAATGCCGATTAACGCAATGACCCAAAATAGAACCGAAAGGTTTTTATCAATATTTTGTACGACTTCAATATCTGCTGTTTTAGATCGCACTTCCAGCTCTTGACGTTCTAAAGCTTGCTGCAATGGCGCGACATCATAAATGGAGCGTGCATATAAACGGTAGCCAGAAAACAGTCTCGGTTCTGTTGTCGCTTCTCTTCCTGACCAACCGAGCTGAGGGACGGCATATCCATCACGAAATGCTTCTGTCGCCACAACAACACCCAGTGATACAAATGCACCATCACGGTTAAACAGCCCTTCGTGATTGATGGCTGTCACGACCATTTCCATGTGAACACGCTGATGCTTTCCTTCGTAGCGACGTTGCAAACTGCCGTCAACTTTATCACCCACAGTCACACCGAGCTTGCGAGCAGCGGATGCGGTTAAAACAACCGATTGAAACCCTTGTGGCGCTGTAATGGAGTCACCCAATAGCGGGTCACCTTTTGCTGACGGAATCAACTCAACTGAAACAATCCGCCCCCCATCCAGACGTTGTAGTTGTACTGTTGCCGACAGGATTCGAGTGCGCGGAATAACAAATGCAACATCAGGCCGAGCGGCCATCTTAGTAAACCACTCTTCCTCAAAGTAACCACTGCCCACAGGGCGAATCTCCTGATTTCGGGGATCTTCCACCAATTGATCCACCATGCTGCTTACAACACCAAACTTCAAGCCGAACAGTATCATCATCGGTGCTAACACTGCGGCCAGCGAAAGCACAAAGCAACTGGAAAGTCGCCATTCGTAGAGGTAGTCTCTTAGTGCAAGCCACGCGACATGACGTAGCTGTTTAGTACTCATTGTTAGCCGAACTCACCCTGTAAATGTTGACTCGATTAATGTGCCATCATGACTCTGCTCGAATGTCTGTTTTAAACAGCGCAGCCCCAGCTTTTCCATATATTGCCAGTCATGGCTGGCAATAATCATGGTGATATCCAGCACATCAATCAACTCAGTGAGCAGTGTCATTGTTTTAGCTGCATTTATGGGGTCGAGTGATGCTGTTGGCTCATCTGCGAAAACAATTGAGGGATGGTGGGCTAATGTTCGTGCAATGGCGACACGTTGCCGCTCTCCAACAGAGAGTGCACCGGGACGTTTATCCAGCTGTCGCTTGATTCCCAAAACATCTGCCATAAATTCAATAGACTGGTCATCAGCAACGCCTAATAAAGTACGTGGTAACATGATGTTTTGCCGTACGGTCAAAAATGGCAACAACCCACCCGTTTGTAAAATATAACCGATATGTTCACGACGTAGATCACTCAACTGGTTCTGGTCATGCTGCTGCCAAATTTTTTTCAGGTCAAAGGTCGTCCCTGCAGGCGATGTAAAGTGAAACAGTTGAGTGCTTGAAGGGCTCAGCACCATTGCCAGAATATCCAACAAAGTACTTTTACCGCTGCCACTGACACCAATTAAGGCAATTTTTTCACCTTTATAAATTTTAAGGTCTGGAATATTGAGCCGAAATTCAAAGTGATTATCAACACGGATTTTCACAACCCCTTCAAGGTGATACAGCATCGACATATTCTGAAACTATGGCAACATATCAAGTGCAATAGGAAAAACAGAGTCACCATTAATCGGCCCGCCACCCAATGAGACCCATAAATCAGTGTTGTCATACAACGCACTATAGTAGTTAATTTTCTCTTCTAATTTATGAATGAATGATAACTGCTGTTTCGCCGACCACACTTCCCAGTCATCCAGAGAGATGTTCATAATTTCACCTTTGTAAGGCAAGCCTTCTATAAATTCACGCATATACCCCATATCAGCCAGATTTCCGCCATAGCTGCTTGTTGCTCGTGTGCTATTGCTTGCCGATGTGGGATCACGGCTCAATGATGCGGCGAGGCTTTTCAAATCATTTAAAAAATTCTGGGGGGATATAATGCCATCCTCAGCGGCCTCTAATATTCGCTTGAGCACAACATGCAGGTCACTCAATTGGCTGCGTGTCAGAAGAACTCTGACATCCAGTGCGGGAACTTCCGGCCTTTGAAAATCACGATCCACCAACCATGCACTAAATATGCTGGGAATTTCTACCCCTTTTTGGCGCTGCAAGTAACGCATTCTGAGCGCGTAGCCCAATGTCGCTACTTTATCCTGAAATGAAGTGAATTCGGCATCTTCTGCAAACTGAACCGGAGGCGTGATCTGTAATGGTTTGGATTCTGCGGTAATACGTATCTGATGTGTAATTTGTTTAGCTGCTATTTCCAACACATGACCAAACTCATTAACATTGCCCATATCAACACCGTAATATAAATCACCAATGCCGGGGTATCTGGAAAGCGTTTTATATTGCTCGGCTGCACTGGCATGATTGTCTTTGCCGTCTGGGGTTAATAGATGCAACGTCCAGAGAGCAATTCCATTATCTTCTGCCATCTGCCTCAATGTTTCAGCACCCATGCCTGTTTTTGAGCGAACATCATACCCTTGTCTTGCCCCTGCATCAGTAATCACAACCACATAACGTGCGGCAAAGCCGTCCCAGTCAACGCCCTCAATGGCTCGCTTGATACCTGCATATGGGTCTTCATTAAAGCCTCGGCTTGATACGCTGGCGGGCTGCACATTATCAACTAAATGCAAAAATTGCTCTGCATTTTCTCCTTGACCAAGATCTGCATAAAGTCGATCTGTATATTCAAGATCTGGCACACCGCGTAAACTGTCACGGAAAGCCACCAAACCAAAACTGACCTGATCCGTCAAATTTGCACGACTAATTTCGTCATAAATTCTACGTACGGCTTCACGTGTACGATCAATATAAGGCCCCATTGACAGTGTAGTATCAATCACAAAAACAATACCTGAACGGTAACTATCTTCAGTAATAGGCGCAGGAGTGGCTTTAATGTTTGCTTTTGCAGGTTTTGAATCTGGCCGCACCAACGGCACAGTCGCGACCTGTAACATCCGCGCCTGCTCCCCTCCTAAATAGATATCTTCATGTGACAGGATTGGAATCAGATAAAAATCATTCTGAATATCTGTATACGATTCGGGCTGAATGGCAATCACAGGCGAATTTGAATCTATGTTGCCTTTTTTTGCACTCCTGTAAAGTTTTCGATATTCGCTAAGGTCATAATCCATAATGAGATTTTTCAAGTAGTTTTTATCTCGATATAGCAAAGTACGATCACGCCCCAAAGGCTCTCGAAATGAGATCGTCAGCGCCTGATCCCATTGAATTAATTGTCGGTTTTTAATCCATCCTTTTATTGATCCATGGCTATTTGAGCCCACAAGCAACCACTCTGCGCTTCTCTTTTTTACACGTTCATAAACATAAAACACTGAAAAAGGATCAATATTTAAAGTCTCTGAATTTTTTTGTAATTTTTTATATAAAATAGCGCCAGGTCGGGCAAGCACACGCTGATAAAGTGATTTTTTTCCAGGCAGTAGCAGTGGCCTTTTTTTTTCTTGATAAAATTCAGCGTCTGAAGTATTGGCCATCACTTGAGATGTCTGAAAAATCATACCCGCAAGAACAAAAAGTATGATAAAAAAAACAGTGGAGTAATTCATAAGTTTGATCCGAAAATTAAAGCTTTTTCCAAAGTAAAAGTAAACGTTGTTTTTCTAGCGTAGAGTCAGGCAATGATGTCTCAACCCAATGACGAAGGGACTCTAGGTGGTCTGCCGCAACACGGCTTCCTCTGCCTGCTGCTTTTTTGTACCAATTAAAAGCCAATGCGGCATCAGCTTTTTCAATATGGCTGCGCTCTTTTAAAAAGCGGATTGGATCATACATTTTGGCTAAGGCTATAGAGGCGTTTATATGCCCTTCTCTAGCTGCAAAATAGTACAAAAGGTAAGCATCCATCGCCTCTCCACTTTTCGTAAACTGCAAAGCGTTATTATAAAGCTCTGCGGGATCTTCGCCGTTTTGGTCACGAAATTGGCCAATAATACTGCGTGCCTGATCACCCGGCCGACCTTTAGCAGACAATGAGTTTCGCAATGAGTCACGCATCTGATCAACATTACGATCAACTACAAATACTGGGCTATTATCGTCAGGCAATTTGACCCTGGCATCTAACCCTTGAGAGCTCCCTTCCCAAGACTCATCGCCGCCATCATCAGTCAGACTCCAACGGCCTAGCTCAACAAAATCAAACACCAACACCTCTACAGCTTCTTTTTCGGATGCAGTCACCTCTTCTAACAACCCATCAGACCCACTTTGCTGTTGCATAAGAACACCTTCCAGCTCAGCTTCAGGTTTTGTGTATTCATCAGATGCAAATAGTAGGTGAGACCCCAAAACATCCAGGCCAATAAAAGGAATTATTAATAGAAATCTTTGCACGAAAGCTCCATCTAAACTAGCTGATTTCGTATCACTCAAGCACACAATCTCTGATCAATTGACCGTCAAGTGAAAAATACGCTCTTCGCGCAAAACTCACGAATAAATAAAAAAACCAGAGATCACCATAAAAATTACAACTTAACTCTAGATAATACCGCTATTTGAATCACTGTGACAGTATTATTCATAGCACATCACTATTTTATCTGTCTCCATTGCCAACATACAAACCGAACTAATAGTCAAGATCCATGTCATAATGAAAATATTCAGCACTCTTGTTTTATTTTTATATCTTTAATAAAGAACAAGGAAGATTTAATTATGCCTCCCCCATTTCGCACAGTAAAAATTATTACAATTATTGCAGGTATCGTACTCATCAGCGGTTGCCCTCAACTGACAGAGCAACTTGAAAAAAATAACGATTCCCCAGAAACGGATGAACCCGCAAACAACGCGCTATTAAAAAACTTCACAACCCCTGATGCACTGGAAGAGCGCATCAAAAAAGGCATCACCCAACAATATTCTGGCTCTTACCTCAAAGGAGGTGGCATTCAGGACGGTGTCGTTGAAAATTTTGATTTAGCAGCAGCCCCCGCTGCGTCTGGGTCAAAAACTGAAAGTCGCGTATCAGCAACGAACCTTCAAGAAAGCGGTGTCGATGAAGCTGACCGTATTAAAACTGACGGTCAATACCTCTATATAGCTCAAAGACCCACCCCCTTTTTATACAAACCCCTACTATCTGACGATGTTGCTTTTGAGACTTCGATATTAAAACCCTCCATTGAACAAAATTCAGAACCAGAATTTGCTCATATACGCATACTAAAATTTTCAGATAATCCACAAAGTGCGGAGGAAGTTTCTAAAATAAAACTCAAAAAAGGTGAGTATATCAACGGCACCTACCTCCTCAACGAGCGGGATGATTCTCTGCCAGATACTTTAGTCACGGTCGGTCAATATCAAGAACCGATTGCCCGTGACTGGTTCGCTTCACCTTGGGTGTGGCAATCAGGCACGACAAGAATTAACCTGATCCAGGTCGATAATCCGGTGGAGCCAACCATTGAAACCACACTGCAGTTTGACGGCCATCTGGTTTCTAGCCGTCGTATTGGTGAAATACTCTATTTGGTCACACGTTTTAACCCCTATATCAAAGACTACATTACTTACCCTTCAACCCCCGAAGAAGAGACGCGAAACCAAACGCTACTGGATGAAACTGCATTGGCAGACTTGCTTCCACAGTGGAGCATTGGAGATGCTGAAAAAACAGACCTTTTAAGCGCCGAAAGCTGCTATCTCGCACCCACTCATAATGAGCGAGGCAGTGCAGATATTATCAGCGTTGTAGCCATTGATTTGACTCGCCCCGAGAGCAAACCTAACACGAGCTGCATGATCGGCCCGACAGAAACTATTTATGTTTCACTGGATTCAATGTACCTGGCAACCACTCGCTATGATTACAGCATTCAACCTGGTGCAGGAATTCAACCCGTTCCAGAAATACGTAGCGTTGTCTACCCACAAGAAATTACAACAGAAATCCATAAATTTTCCTTCACCGACCAAGGCCCTGAATATCGTGGCTCAGGTGTTGCTGATGGTCACTTAGGTTGGGAGCAGGATAAAAAATCATTCCGTATGGGTGAAAATGATGGTGTTTTACGTATTGCAACTTCCCTTGGAGATGATTGGAATGCAACAGCAACAACGCGCTTGACACTATTTCGTGAAACCGAAAAAACGGATGCATTAGCCTTGGAGGAGATTGCTCGCTTACCAAACAAAGAGCGCCCCGCTGCCATAGGAAAACCTGGAGAGCGCCTGTATGCCTCACGTTTCATTGGTGATCGTGCCTATCTGGTAACATTTCGCATGACTGACCCGCTTTATGTACTGAATCTCTCTGATCCAACGGATCCATTCATTGCAGGAGACCTGGAGATTCCTGGCTACTCAGATTATTTACATCCAGTCAATGACAACCTCATGATTGGCTTGGGTAAAGACGCTGTTGCGGATACTACATCAGAGTTTGGTGATGGACGTGGGGCTTGGGTTCAAGGCCTGAAACTTGCACTCTTTGATATTGCTGACCCAGCTAACCCCAAAGAGCTGCAAAGCTTGAGCATCGGGCAACGGGGCACACAATCAGAGGCACTTATAGATCACCTAGCCTTTACCTGGCTGGCCGCCGATGATGGCTCAGCACAGCTTGCACTGCCAATCAAATTACACGGACAAAGCAACGGTGAGCTATTTGACCCAAAACAGCCCTCTAGCTGGGCACCGTGGACACACACGGGTCTCTATCTTTTTAATGTTAACGATGGCTCACAAGGCAAACCTGCCTCAATTGAAGAGCAAGGAAAAATGATTATAGAAACAGCCGATAACACAAAATATGGTTATGGTGATACATCGGGTGACCGTGCTGTAATACGTAATGATGGTGTTCACTACATCAATGGCAATGGTGTCTGGTCTGCAAACTGGGATAATGTCAAAGGCACGCTGACAGAGCGCCAATAACTGATATTAAATTGCTGACAATTTAATGTATCAAATATCTGTTTTTGTACCAATAAAGGATATTGATAAGGTCAAAACGGCACTATTTAATGCGGGTGCTGGGCATTTGGGTCAATACGACCATTGCGCCTGGCAAACGCTTGGCTCAGGGCAATTCCGAGCACTGGAAAGCAGTAACCCTTTCATTGGTGAAAAAGGTAAAATTGAGCAAATCGAAGAGTACAAACTGGAGCTGGTTTGCCAGGAAAAATTTATAACTCAGGCGCTTCAAGCGCTCATAGAAGCACACCCATACGAAGAACCTGCGTACAGTGTTTATGAAATAAAAACGATAGGTGACTTTCAAAGGTAAGGCGCTATTGTTTTTTTGACAAATAGTTCAGCGGATTAACTGGCTTTCCATTTTTCCTTATTTCAAAGTAGAGCAATGCCCCCCCAGTGCTGGATGTACCCATCTCCGCCACAGATTCACCACCTGCCACATAATCACCCTCTTTTACCAGGCGGCTTTTATTATGTCCGTAGGTACTTAAAAAGTTGTTCTCATGTTCAATAACAATCAGATTTTTATAATACTTATCTAAACCACTACCACTATAGATCACTCTTCCAGCCGCCGTCGCTCGAACGGGCTGGCCCACTCGGCCACTGATTTCGATCCCTTTTTTTTCATTTTGAAATGAAAAATACTTCGTCACACGCCCCTTTGTAGGCCATGACCACCCCGTAAACTTAATTGATTTATCCTTAGGTAAAACTGAATGTTTTTGAGGTTTAGGTAGAATTTTTTCATGTTTTACAGAAGGCTTTCGTGGCTCGACGACTTTGATTTTTTTAACAACAGAAGTCGCCACTGAGCTCACTGGCGGTGCAACCTTGGCCTTTACAATGGTTTGCGAAGCATCAGAAAATAGACCTGATGCCGGCGGGGTCAATCGTATCCTTTCACCTTCCCTTAAAACATACGGCGCTGCAATATTATTCCAACGTGCAATATCTTTGTAATTTTTACCATATTTTGCCCCAATATGAGAGAGTGTATCGCCTAGCTCGACCTTGTGATATACAAAACCACCACACCCCGCCAGCAAAGGCAACAGCAGTATAATTTTGATCCAGAAAGAGTTCATTGCATCGGCCATGCTCAGTGGGGAGGCGCCCGAAGTAGCATTTTTTTGTGTTTCATGGAGCTAGTCGTCAGGCCATTACAACCCTTTTAAATTCTGTCCATCCCATGAACAATAAAGATAACTTCCACCACAACATTCCTTGCTACAACCTAGTATCATTCCACTTGAAAAATAGATAATACCGCCATAATCAAAGGTGAAATCAGTTTCGGCACCATCTAAAACCATGGAGCCTCTAATACTGCACCCTGTTGTAGAAAAGTGGTCATGGACTTCTCTATCAGTAACTACTGTCCCTGTTTTCAAAACATGCATAATCACAGAGTTATCAATTTTTTTGCATCCATAGTTATTAGAATCAGTCAGGAGATAATCTGACTTTATTTTAGAAAACTGAAATTCATTATAGTTTTTATTTGCTATAGTATGAGAAGTACATGATATATTAAAAATTAGTATAGTAATAAATAACAAACGTGACTTCATTCTATTTTTCCTGTTTGTGTATTGCGTAAGCTTTCAGTGCAGCTGCGCCTTCGGTTTTTTTTCTATCCTTATGTGCAATTTCTCCATGCGCATAAATATCCTTGATGGAAAGACTGTGGATTGAAATGATTTCGTCAAGTAACCAAAAAAGCGGATCGAGCTGAAGTTCATTAGGTGCCGGATAAGCACTCTTATCTTTCGAATAAACACCAACAATCTCAATCCCAAATGAGTCATGGTTATGAGGGAATCTAATTGGATAATCTTTTTTTAGTTCGTGCCTTGTAACCAACCTAAATTTTTTGCCCCAATTTGTATTCTTTTTATGAAGTATATCTTCTATTGTTTTGGCATCTTCTTTGCTACAAGATGACACAGTTCTACATTTAGAATAAAGCTTGCCAACATGCCAACACTGCTTTTTTAGACTTGCAGTTTGAAAAATTTCACCTCTCTCTGATATTAAGAAGTGTGTGCCTTCTTTTTGTGTTTCCCACGCATTTAAAACTGAGGTTGCAGTCCCAGTATTTGTACGGTGCAATACCACAGCATTAATTGCGACGATAGACGAATGCTCTATGGCAGGACGGTGCTCTTTATTTATTTTTGGATTATCAACCCATCCATTTTCATCTATAAATAACACTACTATCTCCTTCTTATTAACTCAATTATGAGCCTAGACATGCCTCAATGGCCACGCGAAGTGGTATTTTGTTAGATTTTCATAATTCATACTCTATATTTCTTAATTTTTGTTGGCCTTCGCTCTCTTTGCATGCTCTAAAGATTCAAAGCCAGACTCAATTTTCTTTGCATCCCTTAATATTTTATCCTGAATTCAAGTCATAAGTGCATAACCGATTAAATCATTTTCGCTTATTCCTGTAAGTTTTTCTTTAACCTTCTCAATATCAGGATCATCTTTCCCATTACTACTGTTCATTATCATTTTTCCTGTCCCTGTGAATATCTATTTCATAAGGGTTGGTCAGTTTTCCTGAAGGTTCGCCTTCAATTTAGAATTCCTGAGCTATTTTATGAGTGTTGTGTATATATTTAACCTCTGAGAAGAAAGTAGGCAACAACAATGACAGCAACCAGAAACCAGCCAATACGATCAACGTTTGAGCGTATCGTTTTTTCCATACGTTCTCCGCCCCACCAAATAAGCCCAGCCACTAAGAAGAAGCGAGCCCCACGACCAATGAGTGATGCAATCACAAAGGGTAAAAAACTCATCGCAGCCGCACCTGCAGAGATGGTAAAAACTTTATAGGGAACTGGAGAAAACCCAGCAATAAGAATCGCCAAAAACCCCCACTCTGCAAACCAGTCCTGAGCGGTTAAATATTTATCCCAGTAACCGTGATTTTGTAAAATTGGCTCAATCGCTTCCATCCCATAAAAGCCAAGAACATAGCCAAAAATCCCACCTAAAACAGATGCAACGGTTGTCAGTAGCGCATAAAACCAGGCTCTGTTACGGCGCGCCAAAGCCATGGGTGCCAGCATGACATCGGGTGGAATTGGAAAAAAAGAGGATTCAGCAAAGCTGAGCCCTCCCAAATAATAGGGGGCATGACGATGCTCCGCCCACTTTAAAGATTTATCGTAAAAATAAGAAAAAATGCGCACTAACGCCCTCCAGGCACCATTGGTACAAAACTCACCATTTCAAGCGACTCTTCCTTGAATTGATCTCCCTGGCGAGTAATTAATTTTAAAACTTGACGAGAGTGATCACCAATAGGAATAACTAAGCGCCCACCATCAGCCAATTGATCTAAAAGCATGCTCGGCACTTCAAATGGCGCAGCTGTTGCGATAATCCCATCAAATGGAGCGTGTGCTTGCCAGCCATCATAACCATCACTGTTTTGAATTTTGATATTATCCAGCCCGAGTTCTTTAAAGCGCTTGCTTGCTTCATAAAATAGTGCGGAAATACGCTCCACTGTGTAAACGGTTTTTACCAATCGAGCCAATATTGCTGCTTGATATCCTGACCCTGTACCAATTTCCAACACATTACCCAGCGCCCCACCAGATAAAAGCGCTTCCGTCATACGTGCGACAATATAGGGCTGGGAAATTGTTTGGCCATAACCGATCGGTAATGCCGTATTTTCATAAGCACGGCTTGCCAGTGCTTCACCCATAAATATATGCCGCGGTATCTCAAGCATCACAGCTAAGACCACTTCATTTTTAATGCCGGCTTCTCTCAGGTGATCTATTAATCTGAGACGAGTACGCCGAGAGGTCATCCCTATCCCCTCATGGCGCTGCCTCATGATATTTGAATATCAGACAACCAGTCTGCTGTCTGCTGCAAAGCACTATAACGGGTCAAATCAACTTGAATCGGTGTCACTGAAATATAACTGTTTTTCACTGCATGAAAATCGGTGCCTGGCCCAGCATCCTGCTCAGCCCCTGCCGGCCCCACCCAATAGATCGTTCGGCCACGAGGGTCTTCCATTTTAACAACCGCTTCTGATTTATGACGGTGACCCAAACGCGTTGATTGAAAACCCGCAATTTCAGACCAGGGAACATCAGGCACATTAACATTCAATATTGTATCTGCAGGCAACGAACTTTTAGCTAAACGACTGACTAAAATTTGAGCTGCCTTTCCAGCCGTTTCATAATGTGTTGGATTGCTGCTCACCAATGAAAATGCCAGTGCAGGAAAGCCCATAAAGCGCCCTTCCATTGCTGCAGCCACGGTTCCAGAATAGATAACATCATCCCCCAGATTAGCGCCCGCATTAATGCCAGCCACGACCATATCCGGCTCTTCACTGAACAGCCCGGTAATTGCCAAGTGAACACAATCAGTCGGTGTGCCATCCACAAAAATAAAGCCATTATCCGCTTTATTGGCACGAAGTGGATTCACTAACGTCAGTGAGTTACTTGCAGCACTGCGATCTCGATCAGGTGCAACGACTGTGATTTCACCCAACTCCGACAAGAATTCAGCCAAGCAGCGGATGCCTGGTGCCAGATAGCCATCATCATTACTAATTAAAATTTTCATACTGAAAAAATTTCCCGATCCGAACCACTATTATGAATTAGCGTTTAAACACACTCTTTCCTGGGTAACCGGCTTGATCCCCCAAAGCTTCTTCAATACGAATCAGCTGATTATATTTTGCAATACGATCAGAGCGAGACAACGAACCTGTTTTGATCTGTCCTGCTGATGTGGCAACCGCCAGATCGGCAATAAAACTATCTTCTGTTTCACCTGAACGATGAGAAACCACAGCGGTATAACCTGCATTTTGCGCCATCTCAATCGCAGCAATTGACTCAGTCAATGTACCAATCTGGTTTACTTTGATCAAAATTGAATTGCCAATTTTTTTATCAATTCCTTCTTTCAAAATAGAAGTATTAGTCACAAAAAGATCATCGCCCACCAATTGCACACGATCACCAACACGTTTACTCAACAGCGCCCAGCCGTCCCAATCACCTTCATCCATGCCATCTTCAATGGATACAATCGGATATTTTTCAACCCAAGCGGCAAAATACTCAACCATTTCGGCCGATGTCAGTGATTTCCCTTCAGACTCCAACTCATATTTACCATTTTTATAGAACTCAGAAGCTGCTGGGTCAAGTGCGATACAAATATCCTCACCCGCTTTATAACCGGCATTGGTAATGGCTTCCAGAATCACTTCAATGGCAGCTTCATTTGAAGGAAGATCTGGAGCAAATCCACCTTCATCACCCACAGCAGTATTTAAACCTTTATCACTCAACACTTTTTTCAATGCATGAAACACTTCAGCACCATAACGCACCGCCTCAGTCAGGCTTGGCGCGCCCACAGGAACGATCATAAACTCCTGCATATCAACGCTGTTATCTGCATGCGCTCCCCCATTGATGACATTCATCATAGGCACTGGCATGGAATATTTTCCATTTTTATTCAAATGACGATAGAGTGGCTCACCACTTTCCTGCGCCGCTGCACGCGAAGCTGCAAGAGAAACTGCCAATAATGCATTTGCACCGAGGCGAGCTTTGCTTGGCGTTCCATCCAGATCAATAAGAACCTGATCAAGTGCGGCTTGATCCATCACACTTTTGCCTTTCAGGGCATCACGCAACTCACCGTTTACAGCTGCAACGGCTTTCTGTACACCTTTACCACCATATCTTGCAGCATCACCATCGCGCAATTCAACCGCTTCACGTGAACCCGTTGATGCGCCTGAAGGTACCGCTGCACGACCTATAACACCTGATGTTAAAATAACATCGGCCTCAACAGTTGGGTTTCCACGAGAATCCAAAATTTCGCGCCCACGGATATCCGCAATTTGTGACATTAATTTCTCCAAAATTTTCTTTTAAAATGGCTTTATTATTTTGCGCATATGATATCACACAAAATATACGGAGGTTGCAATATAGAAGCGCAAGCTGCTGAATTTGGTGCTGCCTATCAAGAGCTGATAGTTTGTAGCTTTACCGGTATCCACTTTTTTAAATCTGAAGAACTTTAAAACCGACTTCCGAGATAGAACTAAAACCTTTATCATCCAAGATTCCAGATCTAACTAAAGGAAAATAAAAATGCAATTTCTGTCTCGCTTAACTCTTATCTTGTTACTTTCTTTATCTTTTACATTGACTGTCAGTGCAGAACAATCAGAAACTAAAGACATAAAATCCAAAAATTCACCCATAATTAAAGTAAAAATGTTCACTAATAAAGGCTCCATTACTCTAGAGCTTAACCAGGCTAAGGCTCCAAAAACTGTGAAAAATTTTCTTCGTTATGCTGAGCAAGGCTTTTATAACGGCACAATTTTTCACCGGGTCATTCCTGGCTTTATGATTCAAGGGGGAGGATTTGAAGTGGGTATGAACAAAAAAGAGACTCACCCTGCGATTACAAATGAAGCCAATAATGGCCTGAAAAACCAAATTGGAACCATTGCCATGGCTCGAACAGGGGACCCTCACAGCGCCACAGCACAATTTTTTATTAACGTTGGTAACAATGAAGAACCATTAGACCATACCAGCAAAACCAGCTCTGGTTGGGGCTACACTGTTTTTGGCAAGGTGACAGAAGGTATGGAAATTGTAAAAGCAATTGAAAACACCCGCACCACAAGTTATAAAATATACAGCGATGTGCCCTCTTCAGATATCATTATTGAGAAAGTAGAAATCATTCAATAAGTATATTTATGATGCCTCATACTCTGTTTATATCCGACCTTCACTTAAGTGCTGATCAACCGCAAATTACAAAGCTGTTCTTAAGCTTTTTGCGATATGAAGCACCTCATTGCGAATCACTCTACATTTTAGGTGATCTGTTTGAGTACTGGCTAGGTGATGATGCTGTGGCACCCGAACACCAAATTGTGCTCACCGCCCTGCATCAACTTGCCGAGCAAGGTACGCGACTCTATGTCATGCACGGTAATCGTGATTTTTTGATGGGGCATTATTTTGAAACAGAAACAGGCTGCCAACTGATCAATGATCCAACGCTCATTGATCTTTATGGTACGCCCACTCTATTAATGCACGGCGATACATTATGCAGTGATGATAAAGAGTACCTGCAATTTAGAAATATAGTGCGCCACCCACAGTGGCAACAAGACTTTCTTGATAAATCAATCGATGAGCGCACCTCAATTGCCAACCATTACCGCAGTGAAAGTCGCACTCAATCATCTAAAAAACCTGAAAAAATTATGGATGTAAACGATGCCACGGTAACAAAAATAATGGCTCAACATCATACAACACAACTCATTCATGGCCATACACATCGCCCCGCCATTCATAAGAATCAAACTGAACAACAAGAGTCATGCCGAATTGTATTAGGAGATTGGCCTACACAAGGTAGTTTTTTACGTTGCGACCAGCAAGGCTGTCAACTCAAGGTCTGGAGTGAAGCCTAAATAAAAAAAGGGGTTCCTCAATTAAGGAACCCCTTTTCACTTGCTTGTAAAACAAGTAGAACAGTTACGATTACTTGTTAGTAAACTCAGGGTAAGCTTCCATACCACACTCACTCTGATCCACTCCATCGTACTCTTCTTCTTCAGTGACACGAATGCCCATGATCGCTTTAATAATAAACCATGTAATAAAGCTCGCACCGAAGACCCAGATAAAGATAGTCAAACCACCCACAATTTGTCCAACAAAGCTTGCGCCGTCATTAGTCAAAGGCACAACCAGTAAACCCCAGATTCCTACAACACCATGAACCGAGATGGCACCCACTGGATCATCAATTTTAATCTTGTCGAAAGCTAGAATTGCAAAGACGACAATCACACCACCTGCAGCACCAATCATCATAGCCTGAAGCGCAGTCGGGGTTGAAGGCTCGGCTGTGATTGCAACCAAACCTGCAAGCGCACCGTTAAGAATCATGGTCAAATCCGTTTTACCGAACATCAAACGCGCAACAATCATCGCACCGATCACGCCACCTGCTGCAGATGCATTTGTATTCAAAAAGACCATAGCAACTGAATTAGCACTGGCGATATCACCTAACTTCAGCACAGAGCCACCGTTAAAACCAAACCAGCCCATCCATAAAATGAACATACCTAATGTTGCCATTGGCAAGTTCGCTCCAGGAATTGCATTCACTGTGCCATCTTTAGCATATTTACCTTTACGTGCACCCAGCAAAATAACACCCGCCAGTGCCGCAGCTGCACCCGCCATATGGACAATGCCTGAACCTGCAAAGTCAGAGAAACCTAAGTCACCAAGACTGTATAAACCAAAAACTGAAGCACCGCCCCATGTCCATGAGCCTTCTAGTGGGTAGATAACACCAGTCATCACTACTGCGAAGAAAATAAATGCCCATAATTTCATACGCTCAGCAACCGCGCCAGAAACAATAGACATCGCCGTCGCGACAAAAACCACCTGAAAGAAAAAGTCAGAAGCCTTGGCGTAAACTGAATCCCCACCGAAACCACTTTCAGCCGAAGAAGCTAACGCATCAGCAACCAGTGTTTCACCCCCGTTAATACCTGAAAGGAAATAGCCACCGCCATACATAATCTGATAACCACAGACCAAATACATCGTACAGGCCACAGCAAAAAGGGCGACATTTTTTGTCAATATCTCTGCTGTATTTTTAGAACGAACCAAACCCGCTTCCAGCATTGCAAAGCCAGCCGCCATCCACATAACAAGTGCACCACATATCAGGAAATAAAAGGTATCCAGTGCATATTGCAATTCAAAAATATTATTAATATTACTTTCCACTTTGAAACTCCCGCTTTAATTACAAGGCATCACAACCAGTTTCACCCGTACGAATACGCACAGCTTGCTCAATTGTTTGTACAAAAATTTTGCCATCACCAATTTTTCCGGTTTGAGCTGCTTTAGTGATCGCTTCAATTGCTTGATCCACTAACGACCCATCAATGACAAGTTCAAGCTTTACTTTTGGTAGAAAATCCACCACATATTCTGCACCACGATACAGTTCTGTATGCCCTTTTTGCCGACCAAAACCTTTAACTTCCGTGACCGTAATTCCCTGTACGCCAACCTCAGAAAGTGCTTCACGCACATCATCTAATTTAAACGGTTTAATAATTGCTGTTACTAATTTCATTTACTATCTCCCGATATTTCAAAGCATATCCGTGCCAATTTTAAATCCTTCACCAGAACTTAATGCTCCTTCAAGAAACAAAAATAAGCATATATTGTGCCAACAAACAACTTATTGGTTTCTTATGCAATCATATCTATGATACAAGTCACAAAGGCTAATAACCCGCACCAATATAGCGCGCCAACATAGCCGCACGCCCTTTTTTGGTGCCTCTTTATCTTGCACACAACCAAGACCTCTCACTCTCGGACAGCCACCTAAAATTCTGATAACATCACTCGCAATAATCTGGGAAGCAATATAGGCATAACTCTAAATGATTGATACAAAATTACTGGATGATCTGGCACGTAACCTCTCAAAACTCACCCCTTCTGGCATCGGTGCAATACAAAAAGATTTAGAGCATAATTTTCGTACAATTTTACAAAGCACTTTTTCCAAGCTTAATCTCGTCAGTCGCGAAGAATTTGATGTGCAGAGCGAAGTACTGGCACGCACTCGTGCCAAGCTTGAGATATTAGAAAAACAGGTCAAAGAACTGGAAACAAAATAAATAAATTAAACGGCAAGGCTGCCAACTTAAAATAACCAAGGAATAGGATATGTCTCTCGCAGTGATCTACAGCCGGGCACAAACTGGCATGAGCGCACCATTAGTCACCGTTGAAGTTCACCTCTCTAACGGTTTACCCAGCCTCTCTATTGTGGGTCTGCCTGAAACCGCAGTCAAAGAGAGCAAGGATCGAGTCAGAGGTGCACTGCTCAACTCAAACTTTGAGTTCCCTGCCAGACGCATTACAATCAATCTAGCTCCTGCTGATCTGCCCAAAGAAGGTGGACGCTTCGACCTTCCCATCGCACTCGGCATTCTTGCCGCATCCAATCAAATTCCAAAAAATTCACTGGATCAGTATGAATTTATCGGGGAACTGGCTCTAACAGGAGCGCTGCGCAGTATACGTGGCGCACTGCCCGCAACGCTGCAAACACGAAAAGCACAGCGTACGTTAGTCATTCCTCAAAACAATGCCGATGAAGCATCGCTCGTCAGTGACGTTAATATACTTGCCGCCAACCATCTGCTTGATATTTGTGCTCACTTGAACAATCAATCCCCACTACCGGCTTACCAGCCAAAAACCATACAACAACCACAATACAGTGGCCCTGATTTGTCCGATATTAGAGCACAGCACCAGGCTAAACGTGCTTTGGAAATCGCCGCCGCAGGGGGCCACAGTTTGCTTATGGTTGGGCCTCCCGGCACAGGAAAAAGTATGCTGGCAACAAGGTTACCAGGAATTTTGCCCTCAATGACTGAAGAAGAGGCATTAGAATCCGCCGCAATCTGCTCCATCAGTCATCATGGCTTTTCACTTAAAAACTGGAAAAAACGTCCTTTTCGCTCACCTCATCATACTGCATCAGGTGTTGCATTAGTCGGAGGCGGCAGCGCCGCTGGCCCTGGAGAGATTTCACTGGCACACAATGGTGTCATGTTTCTTGATGAGCTGCCGGAGTTTAAGCGCAATGTACTGGAAGTGTTGCGAGAGCCTCTGGAGTCCGGCCGAATTACAATATCACGCGCTACACGCCAAGCAGAATATCCCGCACGCTTTCAACTCATCTCTGCGATGAACCCTTGCCCTTGCGGTTATCTTGGAGAGTCCAGCGGACGCTGTAGTTGCAGTCCAATACAAGTTCAACGCTATCGAGCCAAAATTTCTGGCCCACTACTGGATCGAATTGATATGCATATTGATGTACCCAACGTGCCTCATGAAGTACTGCACGCCCCCACCAAAGACATTGAGTCAAGTGAAACGGTAAAACAACGTGTTGAAAAGGCCAGGCAATATCAACTCACACGTTGCAACAAAGCCAATCATGCTTTGGGTGTCAAAGAGATAGAACGATATTGTCCGCTGGATGCCAACAATAAAAAGCTACTGAAAAATGCCATAGAGAAGCTCCAGCTATCCGCCCGATCCTATCACCGTATTTTAAAGGTCGCGCGAACTATTGCGGACCTTGATGAAAGTGAAACAATCAATACGTCCCATTTAAGTGAAGCCATCGGTTACCGGCGCATTGATCGCAAGGCAACCTTGTAGTAAAACAAAGAGTGTAGCTGTTTATATTAACGTTGATTCAGTCCAACATAGTCACGTTTGGCAGCACCCTGATACAGTTGCCGTGGCCGACCGATAACGACCGCAGGATCAGCAATCATCTCTTGCCAATGTGCGACCCAGCCTACGGTGCGCGCAATGGCAAACATTACTGTAAACATATTCGCGGGAATTCCTAAAGCTTTGTAAATAATACCGGAATAAAAATCGACATTAGGATAGAGTTTTTTCTCAATAAAATAGTCATCCTTCAATGCGATCTCTTCCAGGCGCAAAGCTAGCTCAAACAGCGGATCACCATTACTACCATTATGTTTAAGCACGTTATGGCACATATCTCGAAGCACGCGCGCTCGTGGGTCATGATTTTTATAAACACGATGACCAAACCCCATTAAACGAAAAGGATCGTTTTTATCTTTTGATTTGGCGATATATTTATCAACATTTTTCACATCGCCAATTTCACTGAGCATATTCAAAGCCGCTTCATTGGCTCCGCCATGGGCAGGCCCCCAAAGCGCGGTAATTCCTGAAGAGATACAAGCAAATGGATTCGCCCCAGAACTGCCTGCCAAACGCACCGTTGATGTGCTGGCATTTTGTTCATGATCCGCATGCAATATAAACAGTAAATCAAGTGCTTTTTCAGCCACAGGATCGACTTCATACTCTTCGCAAGGGGTGGAAAACATCATGTGCAGCAAATTGCCACAATAGCTTAAGTTGTTTTGAGGGTACTGAAAGGGTTGCCCCACTGAGTGTTTATAACTGGCCGCAGCAATGGTTGGCATTTTAGCAATCAAACGATGCGCTGCAATTTCCCGATGACGTGCATTACTAATATCTGTCGAGTCATGATAAAAAGCAGAGAGTGCTCCCACAACACCCACCATAATAGACATCGGATGTGCATCATAGTGAAAGCCATCAAACAGTTTTTTCAAGCTTTCATTAATCATCGTGTGAGATAGTATAATATTTTGAAACGAATCCAGCTCAGTTTTATTGGGCAACTCACCATTAAGCAACAGATAAGAGACTTCAATAAATGTACTTTTTTCTGCAAGTTGCTCAATAGGATAACCCCGATAGAGCAACACACCTTCATCACCGTCAATATAAGTAATGCTACTGTAGCAACTTGCCGTAGATTTAAAACCAGGATCAAGAGTGAAATAACCCATCTCGCGCACCATCGGCCCAATATCGACCACAGAAGCGCCCTGAGTTCCCTCTAAAATAGGTAATTCAACTTGCTTTCCTGTTGAATTATCAGTCAACGTCAATGTTTTTTTAGGCATATTCATACTCCTTAACCCTTCACTGTTTTGGTTAAGTCGGCACGAATTTGCTCAGAAGAGGCATGGAATTGCGCCTGTTCAGATTGACTCAGTTTCAACTCAACCACTTGTTCAACACCACCTTTACCTAAAACAACGGGGACTCCCATCGCAATATCATTGAGCCCATACTCACCTTCAAGCGGCACCACACAAGGAAGAATACGCCGTCGCCTGCGACTGATCGCATCCACCATCAAAGAGACTGAAGCCGCAGGCGCGTTGTAAGCACTGCTATTTTGCTTCAAAGCAAGAATTTCAGCCCCACCTTGACGCGTACGTTTCACAATACGGTCAATCGTCTCTTGATCCATAAACTGAGAAATAGGAATGCCGCGAATACAAGTATAATCAGGCAGTGGCACCATGCTGTCACCATGCCCACCCAACACCATTGCAGTGATATCCTTGGTAGAAAAATTGGTTTCCAGTGCAATAAAACCCGCCATACGTGCCGAGTCCAACACACCCGACAAACCAAACACACGGCTTCGATCCCACCCCGTCTGTTTCCAGGCATGATAGGTCAACACATCAACGGGATTGCTTACGATTAACAGACTTGCATCAGGCGCGTAACGCAGTACATCATCAACAACACCGGATAACACTTTCAAATTAGCATCCAGCACATCCGAACGCGACATCCCCGGCTTGCGTGGCAAACCGGCAGTCATAATCACCAGATCAGAATCTGCCATGGCAGCAGGATCAGTGGCTCCGGTCACTTTCACATCAAACCGAAAAAGAGGAGACGACTCATGAATATCCAGCGCCACTCCTTGAGGTACGCCATCACGCCGCCCGAGTAAAACAAGCTCCTGACACAGCTCATCTTGCGTTAAAATTTGAGCTGTAGATTCACCCACTCGCCCAACACCTACGATGGTAATTTTTTTCATACTGCCTCCGTACTGAATTTTGATCGCTATAAGTTTAGTCACCTAGAACCAATGTTAGTTACATAGACTCAGCGACTCAAGTCACAAAAACATTGAATTAACCGTTTGAGTGTTTCATCGAAATGTACTTCCATACCCTTCAGGCTGTTTTAATGTTTAATAATTCAAAATCAAGCAACCATTTTTTCCGGTGCAACCCTCCACCATAACCCACCAAACGACCATCAGAGCCGATCACACGATGGCAAGGAATGATGATTCCGATACGATTATAACCATTGGCAGATGCGACCGCTCGTATCGCTTTTGGATTGTTCATTGCAATGGCTTGCTGCTTGTATGAACGAGTTTCGCCATAAGGGATATCTTGTAATATTTTCCAGACGGCTTGCTGGAAATCAGTCCCTGGAGCGTGCAGTGGCACCGTAAATTTTTTTCGTTTTCCTGAAAAGTATTCTAATAATTCAGATTGAACCTGCTCTAAATACGAATTAGCACCCGGCAAGATCACAGCATTCAATTTTTTACATAAATCTTTAAATTCTGTTTCTAACATTCGTCTGTCAGTAAAATCCAGCAGACAAACTCCATGTTCACTGGCGCAGGCAAACATAGGCCCGATGGGCGTTGTAAAACGAACAATATTTATTATGGACTTACCTTTAGAGTATGTAGCTGAATCACCAAAAATAGAGCGGTAACTTTCATTAAACCCACTGAGTGAACCATAACCACTATCAAATGCCGAGCTCGTGACTGTCTCGCCTTTTTTGATACTATTAAACGCTGAATTAATACGCAACATTCGTTGGTAGGAGTGAAATGTTATGTTGTGATTCTTTTTAAACCATCGTCTTATCTGGCTAGGCTCAATTCCCCTTTCTTTTAAACCGTAGTCCTTAATTCTCAAATAGGGATTTTCATGCAGCTCTTTGATGATATTTTTGACATAATCAGGTGTTTCATCCATTTTTTCCATGGGTTTGCAGACTTTACATGGCCTGAAACCATTTTGTATGGCTTCCTGAGCAGTATCATAAAAGATAACATTTTCAGATTTTGGTTTTCTGGCACGGCAAGATGGGCGACAAAAAATACCTGTTGTTTTAACCGCTGTGATGAATACCCCCTCATAGAGAGCATTATTGCGACCAATCACTTCATATTTCTCTTCAAATGTTAATATTTTTTTCATGCGTATTGTGCCGCCGCTTCAGTTTTGTATTCGGTTAAATATAGATATTAGCGCATTCAGATTTTCCTGCTACCGAAAAATTGACAAGTATATTGACTTCTATGTAGTATTTTTTAATTATGAAACGCAGAAAATTTTTATTCGCTGGATTGTCTCTTCTTGTGACACCCATCATTCCACGACACACTCATGCTAAACCAGCTCATCAAGAGAATATGAATATTAAAAAACTGGAACTCAGTGATAATGAATGGAAAAAGCGCCTCACACCTGAGCAATATTTCATCCTCCGGGAAGAAGGAACAGAACGGCCGTTTAGCAGCCTGTTAAATGATGAAAAACGGACGGGTATATATGCTTGTGCCGGTTGTGATCTGCCACTATTTACTTCTGAAATGAAATACGACAGCGGTACGGGCTGGCCCAGTTTCTACGACTTTATTTCTGGTCGCCTGGAAACCAAAATTGACTTCAAAATGATCTTACCCAGAACAGAGTATCACTGCGCTCAATGCGAAGGCCACCATGGCCATGTATTTAAAGATGGCCCTGCACCCACTAAAAAGAGGTACTGTAATAATGGAGATGCTTTAATCTTTATTGAATCAAACAAAGATTAAAAACCAGAAAAGCTACTCCAAAACCTCAACAACCATTCCGGCCTCAATTGCCCCAATACTCTCAGCAATCAGATTCTGCCCAAAATAGACTTGATTATCTCGCCGACGGTAACGACTCAGAGTACGCAAAGGCTCTTGTCCCCGCTTACCTGTTAATAGATCAATACATGGAATCACACAGCGGCTGCACGGCTTAACAACACGAAAAGTGACCGGCCCCACTCTCAGCCGCTTCCAACCATCTTCGGCAAAAGCATCACAACCATCGACCACTAAATTTGGCCTAAAACGTGCCATTTCAATCGGCACTTCAAGCCGTTCATTAAGGTCATCCAGTGATGCTTGTGAAATCAATAACAATGGAAAGCCATCACTGAATGCCGTTTGATCGCCCGCTTGGGCATAGCTCAAATCAACCTGGCGAAATTCATTTTCAGGAAAAAAAACCAAACGACATGTGAGACCAAGAAAGCGACTGACCCACTCTGCGGCTTTATCACCCGAGTCCTGTGCATTGCAATGATCACCCCAAACTGTGACCTTCTGCCTTATCGTATGAGATGATTTTGAAACAACCAAGTCAGACATGCCGGGCGCAGAAATTTGAATGCCATGCTCAGTCAGCACTTGTTGAACCAAACACATTTTTGGATATTGCCGCTGTGTAACAAACTGGCCGCTTTCATCAACCACCATCCAGCGACGATCCTGACTCAAACCAAAGCGATCGACAAAGGCACTATTCAATGTTATTTGTGCAAATGATTTAACAGGATAAATCGCCAGTTCACTGACTTTTAATTCAGGCATTCGTCTTAACCAAACACACCCATTTCAGCGCGCAGTTTCACCACTTCACCAATAATAATCAGAGTCGGTGCATGAATTTCGTTATTTTTTGCAATATCAGGCAGTGCCTGCAAGTGGCTCGTAAACACTTTTTGTTCGGGCGTGGTTCCTTTTTGTATCAATGCGGCAGGAGTTTGTGGCGACAGACCATGTGCAATCAATTGTTGACACAATACGCTCAAACCCATCATTCCCATATAAACCACAATTGTTTGCTGTGGCTCAGCCAATGCTTTCCAGTTCAGGTCAACCGTGCCATCTTTTAATTGCCCTGTTACAAAAATTACCGATTGCGAGTAGTCACGATGCGTCAGTGGAATGCCTGCATAACTGGCACAACCTGCCGCCGCAGTCACGCCCGGCACCACTTGAAAAGGAATGCCGTGTTTGGCCAGCATTGCAATCTCTTCACCGCCGCGCCCAAATATAAAAGGATCACCCCCTTTTAAACGCAGCACCCGTTTACCTTGCTTGGCATAATCAACTAATAGCTGGCTGATCTCTTCTTGGCGAACCGAGTGATAAGCTCGTTTTTTACCCACATAAATTTGTTCAGCTTCACGCCGCACCAAATCAAGCACTTCACTCGGAATCAAACGATCATAAAGCACCACATCCGCTTGTTGCATCAAGCGCAGCGCACGAAATGTAATCAGATCCGGCGCACCAGGCCCACAACCCACGAGATAAACTTCACCTTTTATAAAAGACTCGTCCATCTCTCCGGCACTGTAAAGATCCAATGCTTCTTGCAGAGCTGTTTCGGCGTGCTGTTCCTGACCTGCATAAAACTGCTCGGCAATTGGGCCTTCGAGTGTCTGATTCCAAAAACGTCGGCGTGCTGTCATCGAAGGTAATTTTTGCTGAACCTGTTCACGCATTCGCCCTGCCAGCTCGGCTAATTTCCCAATATTGACGGGAATCATGGCTTCAAGTTTAGCGCGAAGCAATCGCGCCAAAGTCGGTGAAGTTCCACCGCTTGAAATCGCTGCAATCACGGGTGAGCGATCAATAATCGAAGGTACAATAAACGAACTCAGCTCGGGGCTATCGACCACATTCACAGGAATATTCAACTGCTGACAAATTTCAGCAAGACTCTCGTTGAATGATGGATCATCCGTCGCAGCAATGGCGAGCCGAGAACCTTCAAGTTGATCAATAGAAAAAACATCGGTGGAAGCTGCAATCTTGCCCGCATCAGCCCACGCCTTAATTTGCTCATTAAGTTCAGGAGCCACCACAGTCACTGTTGCCTCTGCACGTAGCAGTAAAGCAATCTTACGCGCAGCAACTTCTCCACCCCCCACAACTAAACAGCGTTGCTGCTTAACTTTTAGAAATATCGGAAAATAGTTCATTATTTATGGTGTTGTTGACTCTAAAATTTTGATGCCACCCATGTAATGTTGTAATGCTTTTGGTACATGAATGCGCCCCTCTTTATCCTGATAATTTTCCATAATGGCAACCAAAGTACGCCCAACCGCCAAACCTGAGCCATTAATGGTATGCAACAGCTCTGTTTTTTTCGTTTCAGGATTACGCCAGCGTATTTTCATTCGACGCGCCTGAAATGATTCAAAGTTACTGCACGAAGAAATTTCACGATATTTTCCCTGCCCTGGTAGCCAGACTTCCAGATCGTAAGTTTTTGCCGCTGAAAAACCTAAATCTCCGCCGCATAAATTCACAACGCGATAAGGCAACTCCAGCTTTTGCAGAATTGTTTCAGCATGTTCAGTCAAACTGTTCAGTGCTGCATAAGAGTCATCCGGTTTAACAAACTGCACCATTTCAACTTTTTCAAACTGGTGCTGACGAATCATGCCGCGTGTATCCCGACCATAAGAGCCCGCTTCACTGCGAAAACACGGCGTGTGAGCAACATATTTTAGAGGCAATGCATCCGCCTCTAAAATATCACCGCGTTTAGTATTAGTGATGGGCACTTCTGCCGTTGAAATCAGGCAGTAGCCTTGCTCACTATTGGTGATAAACAGGTCATCTTCAAACTTAGGCAACTGCCCAGTGCCGATCAAACTTTCACGATTAACCAAATAAGGCACATAGATTTCAGTGTAACCATGATTTTTGGTATGAGTGTTCAGCATGAACGTAATCAGTGCGCGATGCAGTTTGGCCAACGCCCCCGTCATCACAGAAAAGCGTGAGCCAGTTATTTTAGCTGCTGTTTCAAAATCGAGCAAGCCAAGGGCTGCGCCTAAATCAACATGATCTTTGACTTCGAAATCAAACGCTTTCGGCTCACCCCAGCGGCGAACTTCCTGATTATCTTCTTCACTTTTTCCACTCGGTACACTTTCGTGAGGAAGGTTAGGAATCCCCATTAAAATTTCATTCAGGGCCGCTTGAGTTTCAACCAAACTCGCTTCAGCATCTTTTAACTGATCTCCTAGATCTGCAACAGCCGCCAATAATGGTGCGACATCTTCACCTTGAGATTTCGCTTTACCGATTGATTTGGCACTTTTATTGCGCTCACTTTGTAATTGCTCGGTTTTAACTTGAAGTGATTTTCTTTTTACTTCAAGCTCGGCCAGTATTGAAGTATCCAGCGTGACACCTTTTTTCAGTAACTTTTGAGCTGTTTCTTCTAGTTCATTGCGAATCAAACGAGGATCTAACATTTTTTATCTGTTCTCCATTTTTTCAGAATTTTTCAATCTAGAGGCATTAAAAAGCGCTGCCCCTGATAGTTCATCATGACACCATCAATCACAATCGCTTCAATAACAACACCGCTAGGCATCTTCTGTCCTTCACGGTATTTGTCCATATTGATCAGCACAAATCGACTTTCAGGGTGCTTTTTGTATACATGCACATCAAGGTGCATTTCAGGCAACTGATCCTGAAAATCGTACTCTGTTTCACTTAACAGTGGAACGGAGGTCTCGTCAGGTGTTTCTGCTGCTTCTCTGCGTGATGTCGGGGTGATAAGGATCTCACCCTCCTTGAGTAACACTTCGTTAGATTGCTCAGGTGCCAGCTCCTTTTGCGGCAGTCGTTTTTGCACCTGTTCCTGCGCAACCACTTCGATAACATCCTGCGGTACAACAGTTTCGGCTGTGCTTTGAATTTGTGTGACACCAGCTTCCACCTCCACCACAGCTATTGGCAGAGACAGATCAACATGTGCGGTCTCATCCAGTAGACTCTCCTCGTGCACCTCAACCGCTATTTCTTTGAATTGAAAATAGAGTAAAACTGTAACGATAATTGAGAGTACGACTACAATGATCCACAGTATTGGAAAAGACTTTGAAGTATGCGCCAATCCACTGCCATCAACACTATGCAGCGTCGGTACTTTACCAATTTCCCGCTCTTTTTCTGATTTTTTTAATGCATCAAGAATATAAGACATAAGCTATCCCGAAGATTCGCTTCCCTTGTGATTGAGTATGGGTATGGCCTCTTCACCACTCAATGAGTTGATCACAATCAAAGTTTTAATGCCGACGATTCCATCATCAATCAGGCCATGTTTACGCTGAAGAATTTTCACATGCCCTTCAAGCGCTTTATCGTATAGATCAACATCTCTATTGATCATATTTCGGCCCAAAATTTTCTCTATGCTACGACGCAACCACACCACCGCTTCACTGCGATCACCCAGCTTTATCAAGTGTTTTCCCAACGTAGGTGGTTGCCAAAACAGCAAGTAACGATCCGACCACATTTTTCTGAGAACTTGCTCAGAAACACGATAAAGTGTGCCCGAAATCTCTACCACACCCACGCCACCTCGCAAGGACTTAATCACAACGTACTGTTTCCCCCCCAGAGCACCCGCATTCACCCAGATAATTGCCGGACGATTCAGAGCCAAATACTCATCCCACGTTCCAACCCCCCAGTAACACTGCAGTCGCTGACTCATCGCTCGCTCACAACCGGTTACGCCCACCGTTTTTCCATACTCCAGTCGCCAAGAGGCAAACAGCCCTGAGAACGCCAGACCGATGCTCTTACTCTCAGGTGATGTTTGCAGTACCCGTTTCAGCTCATCCTCGGACTTAATTGATGCCATAGCAGCCGAGGCATCATCAGCAAGCGCCGCAGGGTCGGAAGGCAGTCTCGCCACCGCGTTTTGATTAACAGCAACAGAAGAAGCACTCGGTAGCCATGCAGAACCAAATTTCCAAAAAACACCCAAAAGAATCAAAACAAACACGGCAACCACTGGCAACCACAACGCGGGCTTCACTCCTCCCCGGTGGGTATTCAGCTTGCCATAAACCTCTGTCGCTGCTTTTTTTACAATAGATTCCGATACTTGAGACTCTTCTCTCACGTAAGCGCCTAATAATGCACGATCACACAGCACGTTGATCAGACGGGGAACCCCACCTGAAAGATGCTTAACCTGATCGATTGCACCACGAGTGAAAAGGTTTCTTTTCGCACCGGCAACCTTAAGGCGATGAGCAACATATCCCTGCGTTTCGCGCAGTGTCATGGGTGCCAAGTGATAACGTGCGGTTATCCGTTGTGAGAGTTGGCGAAGGTTAACCTGCCCGAGTACTTCACGCAGCTCTGGTTGTCCTACAAGAACAATCTGTAACAGTTTGTGTTTAGCAGTTTCCAGATTGGTGAGCAGTCGGATCTGCTCCAGCACATCGAAATGCAAATTCTGCGCTTCATCCACCACAAGAATCACACGCCGCCCTTGGCTGTATGCATCCAGAAGATATAGGTTAAGCGCATCAACCAGCACTTTAACGCTGTCGGTTTCAGTGGGGTATTTGATATGAAGTTCATCGCAAATGGATGCAACAAACTCAAATACGGAAAGCTTGGGATTAAAAATCAGTGCCAGATCAATACCATCAGGTAGCTGCGCCATCAGCGCACGAATCAAAGTTGTCTTGCCCGTGCCCACCTCGCCGGTAAGTTGTACAAATCCATCTTGATCTTTCACACCAAAAAGCAGATGAGCCAGTGCCTCCTGATGCCGCTCACTCATATAGAGGTAACTTGGGTCAGGCGTTATGGTGAACGGGGGTTCACGTAATCCAAAGTAGTCACAATACATATCGAGGCGAGTATATCAACTTCATAGCTGTCGCCCAAGCAGCGTTCCAATCCACGTTCCAAAGAGGCACAGCACGACACTCAATACGACATTTAGTATTGCTTTAAAACGCTCGCCTTGCTCAATCAAGCTCAGTGTTTCAATTGAAAATGTAGAGAATGTTGTAAACGCTCCTAAAAAACCGATCAATATCACGGCTCGCCACTCTTCACTCAGCGAAGAGCGCTCTACAATAAGTACGTATAAAAACCCCATCAGCAGTGAGCCTGTAACATTGATGAACAGTGTGCCGTAAGGAAAAGAGCGGCCAAACATACTGTGGAACCAGCCCGAAACCCAAAAGCGCATCACTGCTCCGAATGCACCTCCCATTGCAACGGCAACCGACTGCATCATCATGACGACTGTCGGCCTTTTTGGTTGCGATCCAATGTACGCAGGTGTTTTAATTTTTCACCAATTTTGATTTCCAGCCCACGCGCCACAGGGTGGTAATAAACAGGGTTCCCCATCTCTTCGGGAAAATAGTTCTCCCCCGCTGCATAAGCCTCAGGCTCATCATGTGCGTAGCGATACCCTTTCCCATAGTCTAGGTTTTTCATCAGCGAAGTAGGAGCATTTCGAATATGCATCGGTACTTCCAGCGAACCGAGTTTTTTTGCATCAGACATCGCTGCTTTATAGGCCATATAAACCGCATTACTCTTCGCGGCACTGGCCATATAAACCAGCGCTTGTGCCACAGCAAGCTCCCCTTCAGGGCTTCCCAGACGTTGCTGAACATCCCATGCACTCAGCGCCATCTGCAAAGCACGTGGATCAGCATTGCCAATATCTTCACTCGCAATCCGAACCACGCGTCGTGCCAGATAGAGCGGATCACAGCCCCCATCCAGCATTCGGCAAAACCAATAGAGTGCTGCATCGGGTGATGAGCCTCGCACTGACTTATGCAATGCTGAAATCTGGTCGTAAAATGCTTCACCTTTGTTATCAAAACGGCGAGTACCCCCCGATAAAACTTCATCGAGCAAAGCATCGCTCACTACATTCCGGTCACCTTTTTTTTCTGCAAGATCAGCGACGATATCCAGAAAATTCAAGCTACGCCTTGCATCACCATCCGCGGCGGTTGCAATGCGTTCAAGCTGAGCCTCTTCAATATCAAGAGACAATGAACCCAAACCTCGCTCAGAGTCGTGTAGTGCCCGCTTGAGCACCTGAATGATTTCTTGTAATTGTAAAGACTTTAAAACATAAACACGCGCCCGTGAAAGTAACGCATTATTGAGTTCAAATGATGGGTTTTCCGTGGTCGCTCCAATGAACATCAGCGTGCCATCTTCCACGCTGTGCAAAAAAGCATCTTGCTGAGATTTGTTAAAACGATGAACCTCATCAACAAACAGCAATGTGCTTCTATTTTCCTTTTGACGAATTTTTTTGGCTTGCTCAACCGCGCCGCGTACTTCTTTCACTCCAGCCATGACCGCTGATATCTCAATCATATGAACATCAGCGCAACGAGCAATCATTCGTGCCAGTGTTGTTTTTCCTGTACCGGGCGGCCCCCAGAAAATCATGGAGTGCAAACGTCCGGTTTCAACCGATAATTTCAGCGGTTTATTAGCCGCTAACAGATGGCTTTGTCCATAAAAATCACCCAGCACCTGAGGGCGCATGCGATCAGCCAAAGGCCGGAAGGGATCGCTAATCACTACTCAACATCACCCACAACATCCACACCTTTGGGCGGAGTAAATTTAAAAAGTGATGGCGATAATTTAACTCCCAGTTTAATATCACTGAAGACGAGTCGAGTGGTTTGATTGAATGCATCGAGCAGCTCCATCTCCTGTAAAACAGAACCTTTCAAACCTAAACGCACACGTTCAAAACTGCGCTCTTCTGTATTAGGCAATAGCTCCAGCCATTCGATAGAGTCGCTCGAACCCAGTGATTTAATTTTAAAGTTTTTTTCCAGTGATTGATCCCCACCAGCAAGTAACAACGCAGGAAGGTCACCTAAACCACTCTGTTGTGATTTAACCGTCACCTGTTCCAAATCATCATCATACAGCCAGATATTTTTTCCATCCGCCACAATCAGCTGCTTATAAGGCTCGGTATAATCCCAACGAAAACGGCCCGGTCTTGAAAGATAAAACAGCCCTTTTGCTTGCTGGCTTACCCCACCATCCGCATCGAACACGGTTTGTTCAAATACTGCTTGCAAGGTTTGTGATTTTTTAAGAAAAGTAGAGAGTCGCTCAGCGCCATCGTCCGCCATCACTGAGACTGAGCTTAAAATAAAAAGAAAAAAAATTGCAGCTATTTTATTCATCGTTTTATTATTCATATATTTCACTCAACAACACTACAAACTGGAGGAGATTAATCTAATTGAAGGTACTCAGTCCCTTTATTTTTCAAAAAGGCTAAAAATTCTTTCGCAAGCAAAGAGAGCTCCTTTCCCCTAAGGTACACGATATTCCACTCTTTATTGATCGGAAACCCTTCGACATCTAATATCACTACAGGGCTAGCATCACCTTCAAGGTATAACGTTTGCTTTGAAACCACCGCAACACCCAAGTCACCAACAACACAATGTTTAATTGCCTCATTTGTTTCCAGAGTCACCCTTTCATTGACCTTTAAATCCATTTTTGAAAACATATTCTCTACCACAGAACGAATACCCGAACCTTCTTCCCTCATAATAAAAGGCTGTTTAGATAACTCTTCTAAGGAAACTTTTTTACCCACCAGTTTATTATTTTTATTCGCAATGACAACCAGTGGGTTGGCAGCAAAAGGAATAACCTCTAAATCAAGCTTAGTATCAGGAACTTGCCCCAGAATATACAAGTCATCCAGATTATCATGAATACGTTTAACTAAATTGTCTCGGTTGGTTATTTTTAGACTTAAATCAATATCAGGGTGCTTTTTAATAAACTTTCCCAAAGCGATTGGAGTAAAGTATTTTGCTGTTGAAACAATACCAATTTTCAAACTACCACGAGTCATACCTCTAAAATCATCTAATAAAATTTCGAGGTTAGAGAGCTGAAGTATAATTTCCCTACAACTGGAAGCAACATGCTGCCCCACTTCCGTCAAGTAAATTTTTCTTCCCACTTGTTCGTACAGAGGCATTTCAATTGATTCACCAAAACTTTTGACCTGCGCCGATACGGTTGGCTGGGTCAAAAACAATTCCCTTGCTGCATTGGTAAAGCTAAGATTTCTAGCGACGGCTTCAAAAATTTGAATCTGACGAAGTGAAGCATGCCGAATCAGGTATCCAGCAAGATTTGAGGAGGTATCTTGTTCATTCATATTTAACCTCTGATTAAGTCTGAGGTTCCTTATACAAGACTATAGTCTTTGCAAAGCAAGCATTGCAGCTCTAGAGGCTTCCATAATATCAGCTTCTTTACCTGACATAATCAATCGACCGAAAGCACCCACTGCTTTTGCTTCTACCAAGGTGATGTTTGAAGATTTTTCAGCTTCATTTGCAGCATAAATGATATACCCGGCAGGCTCGGTTTCCATAATGAAAATACTTTGGCCAGGTAAAACCATAGAACCTCGACGATTATCTCGATTAATTAAGGTTGCATGATCTACAGTAATATTACAAATAACTTCATTCCATTTGACCAGGCAAGATGGACGATCAGCATCTTCGGTCTTTAAGTAGCGCAGAATGTGATTTCCAGACTCTAATACATCGCTTTGGTCACGATGATGAATCACCATTGAGCCATAAGCTCGCTCAACAACTTGTTGGCCCAACCTGGCATTAGACGCTTTCAAAGCAATATCTGAAACACGGTGAACCGCCATCCCAGGAGCGACCTCTATCCATAAACAGGAATCACCAGGGACGGGCAAGAACCCCATAGAAACAGTTCCCATATAAGAAGCTAGTTGAGGTTGTAATGAATCTAAAAAAACATAGGTTCTTAATTCGACCATGAGTCTTCCTGTCTTAAATTTTGCAAAAGACTCTGTAGCGCTTTCGCTCTATGGCTCACTTGATTCTTAAGCTCCATAGATATTTCTGAACCCGTTTTATTGTATTCACTAAACCACATAATAGGATCGTAACCAACACCGCACAAGGTTTTAGGATGAGACAAAACTTCACCACACCATTTCCCTAAACCTATGACAGGGTTAGGATCTAAAGCATGGCGAATGAATACCATCACGCAAATATAACAGGCGTATCTTTGAGAAGAAATGGCTCCTTGTAACTCATGTAATAACATTTCATTGTTCTGTCTGTCCGATGCATGCAAACCATTAAAGCCTTCAGAGTAACGTGCTGAATATATTCCAGGCCTCCCCTTAAGCATATCAACCTCTATTCCTGAATCATCCGCAAGCGCAGGCAGCCCTGTTCTTTGGCTTGCATATCTTGCTTTCTTTAAAGCATTTTCAAGATAACTTAGCCCATCCTCTTCAACCTCTTGTGAAAAAAATTCAGTCTGGCGATGGAGGTCAAGCTTATACGGGGCAAGCATTGATTCAATTTCAATCGCCTTATGAGGGTTTCCGGTAGCAAGAACTAAGGGTGTCATCTGAATATCCTATATTGTCGGCTTGCCATACTTATTAGTAGTCAAAACTTCAACATCGCTAGTATAAGAAACAATAGGGTATCCACGCTTGATATAATCAATCAGACTTTCAATCAATACTTCTGCGACTTCAGAGGTGACCAAGACAATAAACATCACATTTGTCTCACCTTCTGAATGACCATCTTGAACACCAGAATAGCCATTTCCTCTAGCATCTAGCTGCGTATAACCAGTGACACCGACTTTATCTAATACTCTAACCAGTTCATTCTCAAAGGTTGCATTAACAATGATGTGTACAGATTTTCCAGGGCACATTGTAGCAGGCATAATTTAGCTCCTTTTTAGAGTGCAGAGTACATAATCGCCATTTGATAAAACAATGGTATTCCGATTACGACATTAAATGGGAAAGTAATCCCCAATGATAAGGTTAGGTAATACGATGAGTTTGCTTCAGGCACCCCGTAACGCATCACTGGAGGTACGGCAATATACGATGCACTGGCAGACAATATGGCTAACAAGAAAGCGCCTCCGACCGAAAACCCCAGAAAAGAGACCCCAACAACCACACCAATCGTACCACCAATAAGCGGCATCACAACACCAAATGCAACTAGAACGCCACCCACCTTCCTAAGCGTACCCGCTTTTTTGGCTGCTTCCATGCCCATATCCAATAAAAACAAGCAAAGCACACCCATGAATATATCACTCGTAAATGGAGTCACTTTAGCCATCGCCTCTGGCGTTGCCACAGTACCGATCACTAAAGCACCTATCAAAACAATCACGCTACCATTAGTAAATGCCTCTTTAAGTAAGGGGCTCCACTCTGTTTTAGGGATAGCCTCTCCAGAAGCTGCTGCTAATTTTTTTCGAGCTAGAGCCGCTAATACAAGACCAATAATAATGGCTGGCGTTTCCATAATAACCATCATAATAATTGGGTAGCTTTCATATTCCACACCAGAAACTTCTAAGAAAGCAACGGCAGTTAAAAAAGTAGCTGCACTGACAGAACCATAGTGTGCTGCAATAGCGGCTGCATCAAAAGGATTTATTTTATTTCTGAACCTTAAAAGTGCATACCCAATCAACGGTAATAGGAAACCAAGAATCACGCCCCAAATAATACTGGAAATTGCCAAGCCAAAATCAGCATCACTTAATGCAACACCACCTTTTAAACCAATCGCCATTAATAAGTATAGACCAATCCCTTTTGTCATCCCTTCAGGGAATTTGAGATCCGAATTAATAAATTTTGCAAAAGCACCTAATGCAAAAAATAGAACTGCTGGTATTAATAAACTGTCTAATCCCATAATTTATACCTTTTTCTATACTGTTAAGAGAGGTGTATTCGCCTCTGTGTATAGAACATTTATTTTTAGTGCGAGTATGATACGAAAAATAGTACTAGAATAGAAGTTGGTAATACAACTCTCATGTATAGAGAGTAGTCAATAGGTTGTTGCTATTTTTTCAAATAAATACCAACTTCGCTACAAAGCAAGTTCACATAAAAAAAGCGGGGTAACATTCCCGCCATTAATTTTGAACCAAGCACTAATAATTTAACTAGTCAGGCCAAACCCTTTTGCTAGGTAACTCTTTAATTTGATCTGCAATATGCTTCATTGGCTTGCTTATTAACTTCTTTGTTTTTGTTGATTTTTTTTGAGTATTAGCAGGTGAAGACTTCGCTGACACTGGTTTTTTTTGAGCATTAGCTGAGGATGGCTTAACAACAACTACTGACTTACTGGCTACCAACTTAACATTATCTTTTTTAGGCATAGCTTTTACAGCCGGATTTATTTTTTTTATTACAGATTTTTTTGTTGTTTTGATAGGTTTAACTGCTTTTTGTACAGATTTTTGATTAATAACAGCTTGTTTTTTTTTATCATCTAGCTTGCTCATTCAAGAACTCCTTTTGAAAAGTCTATCGACTGTTTATGCCTCACATCTATCTCTTCTGCGAGTTTAAAATCAGTATCATTAAGTGTTTCCGTCTTTGAATAAATCACAACTGATACATGCTGACGGCTAAAACTGATATTAGGGTGGTGATCCATTTCTTCAGCAACCTCTGCTAAGGAATCTAAAAAAGACATCAAAACCCTAAATTCTGTAAACTCAAATCTAGCTTCTAATAAAGGAGGCTTTTCCTTCTTCCTCCAGTTACTTTTCATGCAAAACTCCTAGTCATAGCAGGGTTTACATTCATCACATGATAATATTCTTTGATCCAGCCTCTAATTCTAACCAACTGAGCCTGCTCTTCTTCAAACAACCTGTTAAATAAAGAGCTATCTTCTGCTGCTCCCATGTTTGCACAATACTGAGCTGCCTCACCATAAAGCTGGATTAAAGCAATTTCTCTTGCCTCACAACTTTTCAACGCATCAACGATAGAGCCAGAATAAGTCGAAGGGCTTAGAACGCTACCCGCAGGTAAAGCACCATGAGTAATGATGCGATCAGTAATTAAGTTGGCGTGCTGAAACTCTTCATTCGCCAAGGTCACAAAACCTTGCGCATAATGAGCCTCATTACGAAACTTAGCCAAAGAAGCCTGGGCCAAATAATGCTGACCAGAGGTAAATTCCAAGCTTAAAGAACGTCCTAAATACCCTAGTATTTTAGAATTACTCTCTAGCTGTGTAGAACTATCAAATCTAGGAAAACCAGCTGCACCAGACATAGCATTGCCTTGCATAAATGGGCGATAACTCATAATTTTTTCCTTTCGTAGAGGGTTTTCCCCTCTAAAGTACTCTAATTATTATAATAATAGACTTTGCTATTTATAGCATAGACCCTAATTCATTATGAGGACGCGCAATGATGTGGGCAGCAACAAGGCCATCTCCAACACGCTCACAGGCATCAGCGCCCGCACGAACTGCGGCATTGACTGCGCCCGTTTCACCACGAACCAATACAGTGACATAACCACCGCCTACAAATTCACGACTGACCAGGCGAACTTCTGCTGCTTTAGTCATCGCATCTGCTGCTTCAATGGCAGGAACTAACCCGCGTGTCTCTATCATTCCTAAAGCAATACCGTATTCTGTGCTCATGGTTTTTCTCCTAAGTTTAAATTTTATTTATGATTGCCAGTTATCAATAATTCCAGCGACTGTTAAGTCCGTTAAAATTTTGTCATCACCTGCGGCAGTTCTGGCCGCTGAATTTGCAATTGTAAACACCCAGTCCCCTGCTTTAACACCGATTGGATCAAGTGCAACAAGTCTTGCACCCGATACACTTTGCAGCACTTTAATAGGCAAGTGACCTAAGCCATCCAACCTGCTCGTTACAATTAATTTTTGCTTAACCTGGTGTATTTCCATAAGAAATCACACCTCCCACTTATCGATAATACCAACAATGGTTAAGTCACTCGGGTAAGCTTTTATACCCGTGGCATCCCTTGCAGCAGAACTACCAACACAAAGCACCCAATCACCTGGTTTACAGCCTACAGGGTCAACAGCCACTTGTGGTGTTCCACCATCTTTCTCACGCACAACCAACAAAGGCTTGTGATCCATGCTTGAAATTCTATTTGTCGAAACCAGTGTCTTATCAACTTTTAAAATTTTCATAAACTAAAAGATCCCAAATAGTTATTGCTCTACCAAGTTTGAAACTCTTTCAGCTGGTTTGTGACCAGTGTTGTCTTTTAAAGTACACATAGACTTTAATTTTCCTTGCATAGACAACTCTTGGTAGCGCTCATGTAATGCTTGCTCGATACGAAAAACCTTCTCCTGAGCTCTATTTTTTGAGCCAGGCACTTTGCCATCATAATCAGAGCGAATAATAATAGGAATTGGTAAACCTTTACTTAAATTCAATCCCGTAAAAATTTTGATGCCAATATTGACATCATTCAAACCCTCTTCAACTGTATTCAAGAAACTGTAGTAACTTAAATTACGAAGTTGAACCTCTTCAAATCCACTACCAATACCGATAAAACGCTCTGCATGACCCGTATCATGATAGAAACCATTTTCATAGCTTTTAACGTACTCTATCTGGGAAAAATTATTCTCAATTAACCAACAGATTAAAGCGTTCATCGAATCTGAAGAGTTCGCTACCTTTTTTCCACCACATACACCAACAGATTTTTTAATGCTTAACTTAGCCTGCTCGGCATTGAGCCCGATTGTTTGTAAAAAAAGCGCATCCGTCTCAACAAAACGTTGCAAACACATTTTTCCATGCGCATTAGGGACGTGAATCTTCAAGCTATCATCATCTGTATTTATACCGATTAATAATGTCTTAATGGTTGACCCACACCCAAATCTATTTTCAATTGCTTGTTTAAAATCATTTAACTTTGACAAAGCACTTGTCGCGGCCTTGCTATCATCACTACCGTGCGCGGCACAACCTTGATGCTCTGGGTCAGACTTAGAGAAATGATATACGGCAATTTTTAAATATTTAGTTGCTTCTTCAGCTGAGTTAGGTATTCCTTCTCTGAAACGCCCGTGCTCAATAAAGACCCAATTACGTACACTCTCACTGACATCAAATAAAGTTCCAGCATGAAACTTCCTTCGAGGTAACGAGTAGGGTAATCGCAATACATAGGTAGAAAAATGAGCTAAACGTCCATCAGAACATGCCGCAATTCCAACCGCATGAAAACCCAATTTTTTGAAAACATTTTCTGCTTCAATTTTATTTTGCCCACATAACGGGTCATTTTTAAAAAAATCTTCTGACATTCTCATAAACTGCGCAAAAATGCATTCCGCATAAAAATCATTACTGTCAAACTGATCTTTACTAAGAATGTTTAACTGCTCATTACTGAGTGAAAGATTTAACTTTTCCTGGATTAGTAAATAAGCAGTTTTCAGAAAGTCTAGACATTTTTGTTTTACAACCAACTGCTGAACAACAGACTCAACACCATCAAAGCCAGCTTTGATGCGAACTTCATAATCATGAAAAGTATTATTTTGCTCAACCCTAACAAGAGGGTTGCTATTAAAGCTCGAAAAACTCTCCATCTTCATAGCCACATCAAGACTGCCACCTGCCTTAAAGGTCCTTTTTATAGGACGCATACCAAGAGCTGGCGGCTTAGCCTTCGATCTAGAGAACATAGAGCTTTTGCGATAGCTTGTGCTTAACATCACTTTTTCCAATTACGCTCTTGCGCCACCAGAAAGGGTCACTTTACTCCCTTCCGTGGTATTTCCAGAGGAACCTGTAATTGGACTCTGAGGTACCTCAGGCATTGAGTGCGGTCTAAAGTTAGATGCGCTCATTGGAGACTGCCCTTGAACCCCTCGGATAGAAGGATTACGCTTTGCAGCCCAAGCACCATCAGTACCCGTCACTTTATTACCTTTTTCCCAACCATCACCGGTGATAGCACTCGGTGGTGAAACCGAAGGCGCTGTAACACTACCCGCAAGAGTTGCTGCAGTCGCTTGACCAATTATCATAGGATAATCAGACTCACCAAGTGTTGCAGCACCACTGCCCTCACACAACTGACTCATTTCAGAAGCAGATTGATAATGCGTTCCAGAAACAACTTCACAAGCGCCTTTTTGAGCCCCTGTTAGACCCATCATACCGGGCCGAACACCCGTCATAGGCTGGCTACTTTGAACCGCTGCTTGTTTTGAACGCTGAGCGATAGATGCCTGAGCTTCTACTGAACAACTATCTGAGGCAAACTCTGTGCCTACATAAGCAGTTCCGCTCACAGGCTGACAGCTTCCAATTTCTGCACCGGTCATTCCACTTACGCTGCCACTACGATCGCCCGTCACAATTTGACCACCCACCGTACCAGAAACTAATACTTTAGCAGGCGGGGAAACAGGAGATTTCGTTTCACAAACAGCCGAAACCTCCTCTTTACCTTGATAACCAATACCAGTAATTGCTTGACAGTAACCACGTTCATCACCAGTCACGGACAAGCCTCTTCCAACTTGTGTGCCAGTCGTCATATTCCCAGCCATTGTCGTTGAAATAACCACTTTAGCAGGAACAGCTTTTGACTTAGGCGTACAACTCGGCTTCATTAGACGTGGAATCATAGAACCTGTGTCAGACTTCGTTAACGCTTGATCAGCACCACAAAACAAATCACCTTGATCCGCAGGAAGGTACTCTGTACCCGTCACTGAAGAGCATAGCCCCGCTCTATCACCCGTGACAGATTTGTCTTGCCCAAACTCAGTACCACTCACCGTTCTTCCTTTACTTGTTTGAGTAAAAGAAACTTTTGAAGGTGATGCTTCAGGAACAGTAGAGCAGTGCGTTACAAACTCTTCCATTCCCAAATACTCAGTACCACTCACATTTTTGCAAGCACCTTTCTCTGCGCCAGTTAACTGGCCTTGACCCACATGCACGCCAGAAACAACGCTACCACTCAAAGTTTCAGATAAAGAAACTTTTTCTGGAGCATCATTTACACTTTTACGCTTTTGTCGCCTAGAAGACTTTGTAACAGCAGAACAAACTGTCTTGCCTTTGCTGCAGCGCTCTGCCCTTACCACTCGAGCCACATCTCTTACCGAAGCGCCGGGATTAGCCATCTTGGCAACAGAGCTAGACTGACTACTAAAAGAGGACTGACCAGCTTTGCCTTTGACAAGAGCTTTACGCCTGGCTTTTGACATATTGCGACCCTTTGATGATTCAGATTTAACCTGCGATTTATTAATAGCAGGAGAAACTTTTTTACCCTTCAAAGCAGCGCTTTTACTTGTAGTAGTAGAACGAAGCTCAATCATCTCATCAGGCTTTTTTCTCGTTTTCAAAGAACCTTGCGTATTTGTTTGAGATGACCCAGTTTTACCACGAATCATCCGCTTTCTTTTTTGCTTCGCCATCGCACGCCCTTCAGCAACTGTAATGGATTGCAGAGAAGGCGATTGACGCTTTGTAGAAGCTGAAGTGAATTCAGACTTAACAGGCGCAGCTACAACAGAAGCACTAGAACCTGAAGCCAAAATGACTGGCTCAGATTTTTTTCTAGGGACTCTTGTCGCTCTAGCTACACCTGATTTTCCACCAGAAAGCTTTGACTTACGACGTGCCTTTGACTGCGAGCGTCCGCTCACGTCATTTATAGAATTACTCATATTAAAGGCTCCATACTCTTTCTTTGCTGATGACTACATGCCTCTAGGGCGATAAACCACAAAGTTGTGACCTTGACATTGAGTATAGCTATCATATCCCAACACTCTGATCAGGTGATCTGGGTATTGTTGACGGCACGCCTCAATTTCTTGCAAAACCTCATTAGGATCACGCATACCGAAGAATGGTAGTTTCCACATACCCCAGTAATGGGCAGAAGCTGACTCAGGTGTTTCATGCTCAAGAGCAGGTGTCCAGCCTTGATTAATAATGTAAACGATCTGGTTATAGATCTCATCAGAAGTTAATGGAGGCAAAAAAGAAAAGGTCTCCAGGGTGTACTTTGTGCGGTAATCTTCTTGAATTTGTTGGCTCATAATTGAACTCCTATTAAATGCTTATATATATATTAACTAATAAAAAATTAACGTACGTCTAGCTTGTCAACAGTATCAAACTCAAACTTGATCTCTTTCCAAGTCTCAAGAGCAACAGCAAGTTCCTTACTGTGCTGAGCCGCCTCACGTAAGATGTCACCACCTTCTTTTTCTAAATCACGACCTTCGTTACGAGCTTTAACACAAGCTTCCAATGCAACACGGTTTGCTGCTGCACCCGCTGCATTTCCATCTGGATGACCTTGTGTTCCACCACCAAACTGTAGAACAGAGTCGTCACCAAAGATATTTAACAGTGCAGGCATGTGCCATACATGAATACCACCCGATGCTACTGCGAATACACCAGGCATAGAGGCCCAGTCTTGATCAAAGAAGATTCCACGAGCACGATCTTCTGGAATGAAATCTTCACGCAACAAGTCAACAAAACCCAAAGTTGTCGCACGATCACCTTCCAACTTACCAACAACGGTTCCAGTATGCAGATGATCACCACCAGACAAACGTAAACATTTAACAAGAACACGAAAATGAATGCCGTGACGAGGATTACGGTCAATTACTGCATGCATTGCGCGATGGATATGTAACAACATGCCATTTTTACGACACCATTTAGCCAGCGAAGTATTCGCACTAAAACCAGCGGTCAAGAAGTCATGCATAATGATTGGCATACCCAATTCTTTAGCAAATTCTGCACGTTCAATCATCGCTTCACAATCTGCCGCAGTAACGTTCAGATAATGACCTTTAACCTCACCCGTTTCGGCTTGTGCTTTATGAACCGCTTCAGCAACGAATTCAAAACGATTTCTCCAGCGCATGAAAGGCTGACAGTTAATGTTTTCATCATCTTTAGTGAAATCAAGACCACCACGAAGACACTCATAAACTGCACGACCGTAATTCTTGGCAGACAGACCTAATTTAGGCTTGATAGTACAACCCAACATTGGGCGACCGTATTTATTTAATTTGTCGCGTTCAACCTGGATACCACTTGGAGGACCCATGCAAGTTTTAACAAATGCAACTGGGAAACGGATATCTTCAAGTCTTAAAGAACGAATTGCTTTAAATCCGAATACGTTACCAACCAAAGAAGTCAGTACGTTTACAACAGAACCTTCTTCAAACAGATCCAGTGGATAAGCGATGAATACATAAAAAGCTTCCTTATCACCAGGAACTTCTTCGATTCTGTAGGCACGTCCTTTGTAATACTCCATGTCTGATAACAAATCAGTCCATACAGTTGTCCATGTGCCTGTTGAGCTTTCTGCTGCTACTGCTGCTGCTGCTTCTTCACGTGGAACACCTTCTTGCTCTACAACCTTAAAACATGCCAATAAATCTGTATCTAGCGGCGTATAATCAGGCGTCCAATAAGTTAGCTTGTAATCCTGCACACCAGCATCAAAAGTTTGATTTGCCATAAATTTTTCTCCTTACGAGTTTTTGTTTAGAATTGTGTTTTGGCGTTGAAATATAATTCGGAACCGATACTACATACCCCCAACTCATTTGACTAATTGAAAAAATCTATAAGATATATTGAGTAAAGCCTATAGATCACTTCCAAGTTCAGGCAAACTCATTGCTGAATAAACTACTTGAATCAAAAAGAACATGGAGCTTAACAGCTAATAATATAGACTTAAACAAAAAAGACTCAAAGTGAAACCTACCCCTGTTGCTTTAGACACCATCCATTAGCACTTTTTTATCCATCAATTGGTGGCGGTGCCAACACTTCACGCTGACCATTCGATTGCACAGAACTCACAACCCCTGCCGCCTCCATCGCTTCAACCAGACGAGCCGCTCGATTGTAACCAATTTTCAGTCGTCGCTGGACACCAGAGACCGATGCTTTACGCGTCTCAGTCACAATTTGCAGCGCGGCATCGTACAGCTCATCTTCCTCTGCACCACCGCTCCCACCCAATGCTGCAGCAATATCTTCCGCAACACTGCCTTCAAGTATTTCATCGATATATTGAGGGGATCCCGTCTGACTCAAAAACTCAACAACCGCATGAACCTCATGATCATCCACAAATGCTCCATGAATACGCTCAGGGATGCTTTTTCCGCCAGGCAAATAGAGCATATCGCCATGCCCCAGCAATTGCTCCGCACCCATCTGATCAAGAATTGTTCGAGAATCAATTTTTGACGAGACTTGAAAGCCGATACGCGCTGGAATATTCGCTTTAATCAGACCTGTAATAACATCCACCGAAGGGCGCTGTGTTGCCAAAATCAAATGAATACCACACGCCCGAGCCTTTTGCGCCAATCGTGCAATCAGCTCTTCAACCTTTTTACCGACCACCATCATCATATCTGCAAGTTCATCAATGACCACGACAATATAAGGCAGATGCTCTAACACAGGAACCTCGGTCACACCTTCTGTGAACTGAAAAAGTGGATCAGGGAACGACTCACCCTTTTCAGCTGCCTCTTTTAACTTACGATTATAACCCGCAATATTACGCACCCCGACCGAGGCCATACAACGATAACGCCGATCCATCTCACCCACACACCACTTCAATGCATTGGAGGCTTCTTTCATATCTGTGACAACGGGGGCCAGCAGATGTGGAATTCCCTCATAGATCGACAACTCCAACATTTTGGGATCGATCATAATCAATCGAACCTGCTCAGGCGTGGCGTTATAGAGAAAGCTCAGAATCATGGCATTGACTCCGACCGACTTACCGGAACCAGTCGTTCCCGCAATGAGTAAGTGAGGCATTTTTCCTAAATCAGCGACAAAGGGCTGGCCTGAAATATCTTTCCCCAGCCCCATCGTCAAGGGTGAGCTGGCGTTATCGTAAACTGTCGATTTTAAAATTTCACTGAGCCGAACAATTTCCCGATACTCATTTGGAATTTCTACGCCAACCACAGGCTTACCTGGAATCACATCGACAATCCGAACACTCATCACCGACAATGATCGCGCCAGGTCTTTAGATAAATTGGCGATTTGACTGACTTTTACACCCGCCGCCAGTTTAAGCTCATAACGTGTGATCACCGGCCCAGGGTGCACTGCGACCACTTCAACCGAAACATTAAACTCCTTCAGTTTAACTTCCAGCAGGCGTGACATTGTTTCCAGATCTGCTTTGGAGATACTGTTTTTAGGAGGTTCCGCATCATCTAGCAATGATAACGGCGGCAAAGTGCCTGCTTCTACATTATGAAACAATGGTTTTTGGCGCTCTTTTTCAGCCCGTTTACTGACTTCAATCCCTTTAAAAAGTGGCTCAATATGAGCTTTTTTCGACAATAGTTTTTTAGCCTTCTTCTCGGCTTTTTTCTCATCTTTTCTTGCCGTTTTTTCTGCTATTTTTTTCTCTTTTTCTGCTTTTTTCAACGCACGTTTTTGTCGAGCTAAAATTTTCCGGCGCTGTCTTTTTTGTCCAACCCATGAAAAACCATTCAATGTGACCCGCCCTGTCGCATCCACCAAACCAATCCATGAAAGCCCTGTACAAATACTGATCCCAACCAAAAATAGTGTGAATAAAATAAGTGTTGAGCCCAGAAGGTTAAATAATCCCAACAGAGTTGAGCCCGTCATTGCACCAAGAATACCGCCCCCATCTAACGGCAGCACGCCACCCAAACCAGCTAAGTGAAGGTGAACCAATGCCGCACCCGACAATAATAGCAATAAAAATCCACCACTACGCACCCAACCTTGTCGCCACCAATTATCACCCGCATGCTTTCGCCCTTTGTAAAAAACAAAAGCACAATAAACAATCACGACAGGAAAAAGATAAGCTAATATTCCAAAAGTATAAAAAGCCAGATCGGCAAACCAGGCACCCACCAAACCACCGGTATTTTTGACAGGACCATACATCGTATTACGAAAAAAACCAGGGTCACTGGAATGATAGGTAAAAAGAGAAATTGCGAGATAAAGTGCAACAGCCCCCAGCACCAAAAAACCGCCCTCACGTAAGGCACGGCTGATATGAGTGCTTAGAGGTGCCTGTTCTTTTTGCGTTTTAGTTCGAGTTGCTTGAGCCAAAATATTCAATCCGCTGACGTATAAGATGCAGCCATTTTGCCAGTCGAACAAGCGATACTCAACAGTGCTATAATTTATGGGTTTTGATGAGAGCCGATTAATACGCCCTAATAAAGATGAAAGCAAGCAACCTTCCCCCTCTGATTTCACCCAGCGAACTTAGCCAGTTACGGAGCTGTTTGCTGAATAACACCCCACTTCATGCGCGTGGACAAACCGCATTGTCAGGCCGTTACAAGTCACTTTATCGCGGTCATGGCATGGACTGGGTTGATACTCGGGCTTATCAAGCAGGTGATGATTTACGGCATTTGGACTGGCGCGCAACGGCTCGCAGTGGCAAAGCCACCACTAAGGTATTTCAAGAAGAACGTCAGCGTAAATTGCTGCTTGTGGTCGATCGTCGCCAAACGATGGCGTTTGGTACAACCGTTGATCTGAAGGCAACCGTGGCAGCACGTGCTGCCGCAATTATAGCCTTCTCTGCCATTGCCAACAGCGAAGAAGTTTTAGGCATTGTGATTGAAGATGGAGTTTCTATTTACCCAGCCGCCCGAACGAATGAAACTCTTCTACCTTTATTAAGAGCCATATCAAAACCACTTCAACCCGCCACAACACCGAAAAACCAGAGTTCTTGGCAGCAACTATTTACAACTATAGAGCATTTAGGTGGAAACGCTTGCAGCACCATTTTCATCAGTGATTTCGTTCAACTCATTGAAAGCTCTCAACAGCGATTACAACACCTAGCTTTACAACAAGAGGTTGCAGCGATATATATTACCGACCCTGCCGAAGAGCAATTGAAAAATATCGGAACCATGAATATCGTCTGCCCACTCACGGGAAAAGCCAGCCAGATTGATACCTGTGATAAAAAATTACGCCAGCGATACGAACACGCCATGACACTCGGACGCAGCGAACTTTTCACCTGCTTCAAAAAAGCAGCCATCCCTTATCACATGCTATCAACGGCACAAGAGACGTTCAAACAACTCCAGAAGTGGCAATGGACCCATTAGCATCGCTCGCCCAAATGGCTGATATTGTGCCGCCCGAAGCGCCCACGTGGTGGCCCATGATTATGCTGATTACGATCGGGCTCCTGTTTATCTGTGGTGGCTTTATCTGGAAGTTTAGAAAAAGTCAGCCCACCACTATTTCACCACAAAACCAACTTAAACGAATACAGAAACAGTGGCAAACGGGCGAGCTGGACAATCGATTGACCGCATACTGGCTTGCCTCAATCTTACGCCACCACTGGCAACTGCCCAACTTACCCACCACACCGCCCTCCATGCTGACAATAAATGAGCAAGAGTGGTGCAAAACAGTTAAGCAACTAGACAGACTGCGCTATAAAAACAACAGCCACCAAAAAATCACCCCTGATCTATTTAAAACCATCGAGCAGTGGTTGCAAAGCAATGAAATTGAACGTATCAATATATAGTACACTTGGATTCCAGCAAACTACTGAAAGAGATATAATCATGGTCGCTACTCCGATAGATGCTACGGTTAGAAAAAAATTAAACCCTGAACTAAAAATCCCAAACCAAACAACCATTAATGCTTTTAATGAACAACATGAAAAAGTAACTCTTGATGAATTACGTGACATGTTTGGTAAAACTTGAACGGTGCGGCAGTCATTCAGAACTTTTTTAGCAAATAGATGTTGCAACTAGCGACACCACTCTGGCTGCTTGCTCTGCCACTGCCCTGGTTACTATGGCAAGCCTCTATGCGTTTTATAAAAGACAGAGCAGAACCTCATCGTCCAGCCATCATTCATCCCCAAACCGCACTCCTGAGCCAGCTATCAAACAGTGCGAGCGTTAATAAACAACCTCCTTGGTTTTGGCTTATTGGCTGCATGTTATTAATCACAGCCCTTTGCAGACCTCAATGGTTTAGTGTCAGTGAGCATCAAGGGCAAGGCCGTGATTTTATGTTAGCCATTGACCTTTCAGGCTCCATGCGCGCACTTGATTACACCATCGACAACACTCAGGTCAGTCGCCTAGATATGCTGAAACGTGTTGTGACTGAGTTCTTAAACAATCGTCAGGGAGACCGTGCAGGCTTGATTATCTTTGCCGATGATGCTTTCACACTCACGCCTATTACAACTGACTTAGGACTGTTGAAAACACTCATTGGGCAGATCAGAAATGGTATTGCCGGTGAAAAGACCGCACTCGGTACCGCCATGATGCTGGCAGTGAAGCGCCTGCAAGACCACGAACATCCCAATCGAATATTGATTTTATTCACCGACGGCACCAATACAGCCGGGATCATTCAACCTCTTGATGCTGCACTGCTCGCTCACAAACACGGCATACGGATCTATACCGTCGGTATCGGTTCACAGGGCGCTGTTCCTTTCCCCCGTGGCCCTATCGAATCCCCCGAAATGGCTGAACTGCCACTGGATGAAACTACTCTACGAGACATCGCAACAGAAACAGGAGGGCGTTATTACCATGCGATTGATATAGAAAGCATGCAACAAATTATCAAAGACATTGAGCGGCTTGAAACACTCCCCATTGAAGAAAACCCATTAATACAGCCCCAGGAAATATATTCTTTTCCACTAGGAATTGGACTGGGATTACTGTTGATTCCCTGGTTTCGTGGCTCGCGTAACACCAGCAATTAAACGGATATTATTTTGCTGTTTGAGAATTGTAAGTCGCTTTATTGCCAACAATATCTTTCCAGGGCTGCCGGTGCCACTCCGTCCCCATATTGTCATCCGTTATTTTGGTGTAGTTTTTTGTGTTTTGCAGTAAAACATCCTTTGTTTCCAATGCGAGTTGATAGTCATAACAATAATCTGATGATGAATAAATACTCGCCTGGGCATCTCCTGGTGCTTTTTGCTCTGGAAGAGAGAGGATAGTCTCAAGTTTGGATCGGTGAATTTCATTATTCAAATCAAATACTGGCTTACCATCAATCTTGTAATTTTCAAGAGTATTTCTCCAACGCTCTTTATTAAATTGAATCGGTTCGTTACTACCAATAGCCATTGAAAGAAAACGCAGTGCATAAGGGAAGGTTTCGACGGCTGTTTTATATACTTCGGGGGCGCAAGTACCATTATACATAACGATTCCACCAGGATTTATATGAGACATTTCAAGCTCAATATACTCCTGCGATAATAAATTACTCGCGTATGCGCGCCAGTGAAGGGTTGAATTCGATATGATGACATCAAACATCTGGTTCGGGTTTGCGTTCAACCAGCGTCGGCCATCATCAATAATAATCTCAACCTTGGGGTTGTTTAATAGTGAAGAAACGACAGGGTTCTCAGAAATTATACTTACATACCCCTCATTAATATCAACGATAGTCAGTTTTTCAACCGCTGGATTATTGGCAACAACCTGCGCCCATGCGCCAGAAGCGAGACCAATCATTAATACCCTGCTTGGAGAGTCATGAACAGCAAACAGTGAGTAAGCACGAACAATGCCATTTTTATCATCGACAAGGCTCGTGCTAAAAATACCATCATAAACACCTCCACCCCAGACTGAACCATCCTCTTTAACCGTGATGACACCACTCTTATTTTCAATAACACGGGCAAAGGCTTGTCCGTTATAGCCTTGTTTAAGTTGCAATCGTTCGTAAACATGATTGAATAAACTGGGTTGCAATACTACAAACAGAAGCGCCACTACGACCGTTGCAACAATTCCATAGTTTTTTGAGCCTGAATCTCTGTTGGAAACGAACAATATGAATGCCAACAAAAGACCCAGTAAAGCTAAGAAGGTATTAACATAGCCAATAGAAAAATTATCAAGAAGGATGAAGCCCGTAAACAAGCTCCCAGCCGCTGAACCCACAATATTCGCCATATACAAATAGCTTAATTTTGAGCCTGAATTACTATCTGCAGGAACGCTATAGTGCGCGACTAATGGTAAGACTGCTCCGAACATTGCAGCACTCAATGCCACGAATACAAAAAAAACAACAGACGCAGCAACACCGCTGGTAATGACTTGAGTCAGTATAGGGATTGTACTAAACCCGACCAGATTCGCACAAAACAGAAACCAGGCTAAGGTTTTCAGGTGTTTTTTAGGGAACTCAATAACACCACTGCGACAAAACTTTCGAGCAGCATAGGAGCCTATTGCTATTCCAGACAGAAAAAACCCAAGAAATATTGGAAATGCCAATGCCCAGCCTGCCGAGGTAAACATGATTACACGAAGCCATAAGATTTCATATGAAAGAGCAATGAAGCCTACAGAAGCAGCAAGTATTAAACCTAAACGAAAGTCGATAATAGTTGCGTGAGGCTCTGACTGCTTAACCTCAGCTATATTACTTATTACTTTAGTTTTTCTACTATTAACAAGCCACAACAAAAGCGCACCCGCTCCAACCACAATATTTAATATAACAGCAATATTTACGACACCTGACATGCCAAAGCTTGCGAACAACCAGATGGCAGCAAGAAAACAGGCCGAAGCAGAACCTAAAGTATTTACAAAATATAAAACCCCCACTGAGCGGCCAACATTGCTCACTTTATTAACCAGATATGCGGTGAGAATGGGCAGGGTTGCGCCCATTAAAAGGGTTGGGACAAGCACGAGAAGGAAGGCAATAAAGAAGACGGTAAACGCTGAACTTCCTGCTGTTGTTGCACCCACATAATCAAACAGTGAGATAGAGAAAATCCCAAAAGTTGCAATTCCAAACTCCATAAAAGCAAATGCAAGCAACGGGCTAATTTTAGCATATTTGGAGATACGCCCACCCAGCAAACTTCCAATCCCCAGCCCCAACATAAATGCAGTCACTACGACAGTCACTGATTCAATGTTTGTGCCAAAAAATGTAAAGAGTGACCGTTGCCAAACCAGTTGATAAATGAGCGCAGGGAATCCTGCCAAGAAAAATGTTAAATATATCCAAACCACTAACTAAGAGTCTCCGTTTTTAAAACTGACGACTAATTCGTCTTCCTTGCGCACGCCCAGCATGGACACTAACTTGCGAAGTAAAATAAAAATCTATAATTACTTAAAGGTCATTTTAAACAGGGCGAAATTTAACACTAACTATTAGCAAATAGCAACAGCCACCCAGGTCGCAAGGGCTTAACAATTCTCAGCTTTTATACAAAAATAACTACCACATCAAATCATCTGGAATTTGGTAGTCCGCATAAAGATCATTGTCATCATCAATAGATTTGCTGGCTGTTTCGAGATGAATGATATATTTTTCATCGCGTTCACTAATTTTTTCTGCCACCACTTTGGGCACAATTTTATACTGCTCTTCCCATTTCACGATGGCTAACCGACCATTCGCAATTTGTTTTACTGCTATATCAGTCACATAGATTTTTTTAATGAGAGTGCCATCGGTAAAGTTGTAGGCTGTTTCGCCCATCATATCCATTTGATGGTGCACATCAATCAACTGTTTGATCTGCGCTGAAATAGCTTTGAGATTCGCCTCTTTTTGTCTTGCAAGGTTCAGCTCACGATCTTTCTCTGCTTGCTCTTTCAGTTTTTGCTGAACATGTAGCTTATTTTCATCAACAACCTTTTCAACCTTTTTTTTGCCCGCTTGCTTGGTTTTTATATATTTGGATTTTTTGGATTTTTTGATCTGTTTTTCATTAACGAGCCCTGCTTTTAAAAACTGATCCTGAAATGAGTTTCCCATTTTTATATGTACCCTTTATTTCTGATAATGATCCTAGATAACAGTATTTTAACAAGTGTGAAAAAAGTTGCTGAAATAATTACTGTATACTACGACCGCAAATTCAATACGATATTTATGGAGCTATTTTATGTCGCAAAAAATGAGTATGACGACAAAGATCATGATCTGGATGGTTTGTGGTCTAGTGGTCGGCAGTTTAATCAATGCCTTTGCGAGTGATATCGCGTTTGTTCAAGACTATCTTGTTAATGGGCTTTTTCATGTTATCGGAGCCATTTTTATCAGCGCATTAAAAATGCTGGTGGTGCCACTGGTTACATTTTCTCTCATTTGTGGTGTATGTGGTATTGGAGATATAGGCGTTCTTGGGCGCGTGGGTGTAAAAGCCTTCCTACTCTTTATGTTGACGACCGCACTGGCAATTACTCTGGCGATCACAGTCGCCGTGTTAGTAGGGCCAGGTGAAGGTTTTGATATGAGCAGCACCGCAGAAAGTACTTTTGTAGCGAATTCTGCACCTCCATTGACTCAAGTGTTTATTGATCTGGTTCCAAGCAACCCAGTGGCCGCTTATGCCGAAGGCAATATGCTGCAAATTATCTTTTTTACAATTTTATTTGCTGTTTGTGTGCTCATGATCGGCGAACGTGGTAAACCCATTGCTGATGGTGCTGAGCGGTTAAATGAAGTGATGATGAAAGTGGTTGACGTGGTTATGCATACAGCTCCTATTGGTGTATTTGCGCTGATCGCCAAAACATTTTCCGAGCAAGGTTTGGGTATGATTTTACCGATGATCAGTTATTTTGGTGTGGTTGCTGTTGTGTTGCTCTTGCATGCAACAGGCACTTTAATGATTTTACTAAAACTATTAGGGCGTGTCAGCCCACTAATGTTTTTGAAAAAAATGCGTTCGGTACAGATATTTGCCTTTAGTACCTCAAGTTCAAATGCAACCATTCCAGTGACACTGCGTACCGTAGAAAAACGCTTGGGTGTAGATAACTCGACAGCCTCATTCGTGGTGCCATTCGGTGCGACCATTAATATGGATGGCACGGCCATTATGCAAGGTGTTGCCACGGTATTTATTGCCAATGTCTATGGCATTGATCTAGGCATTACTGGTTATTTGACTGTAATTGGTATGGCTGTGTTGGCATCCATTGGGACTGCCGGTGTGCCAGGTGTTGGCTTGATTATGTTGGCGATGGTATTCAATCAAGTGGGCCTGCCTATTGAAGGCATTGCTTTAATCATGGGTGTGGATCGCTTGCTGGATATGATGCGTACTGCCGTGAATGTGACTGGCGATGCAGCCATCACTACGATTGTAGCTCGTGCTGAAGATAAAATCTCAATGGAGACTTTTAATGATCCAACGGCTGGGCATATTGAAGAGGTTCATTTACCGCATCAGCAGCCGAGTAAAGCATAAGCCTCAATAGTGTGGCGGCGGTGTCTCTTCTGCTTGAGTGGCAATATTAGAGGCCGCCACACTAGGCTCCGAAACTCTTGCAGCAATGGCAGTGACCTCTTTACGAAGCTGGTCAATTTGCTGTTGTTGTGTCGTGACGATTTGATTAAGTTGCTCAATAGTATCATCTTGAAATGCGATACGAGTTTCAATCTCAATTAAACGGCTATCCAATTTTTAATCTCCAGTTTGATTTTTGGCTGGCTATTATACGGAAATATATTGTTGAGATCATTAGGATTTTGCACAAGAGTATGCTCTCAAAGTCCCATTTATAACGCATAACACTATATATTAGCCTTGTCCAAAATTAAATACCCCCACCTAGCTCAATATGATTTCTAAAAACCAAGACCAATTGAGAACAAATTATTTTTTATCATTAGCAGTGGATATGCTATTAAATAGCAGGGCAGAAAAAAATTAATATAACCACAAAAATTATGGTGTGGATGACCCTCGGTCTGGTCACAGGATGCTTAATCAATACACTCACAAATGATGCTGTATTTATACAAGAGTATTTAGTCGATGGTCTTTTTCATGTCGTGGGCAGTATTTTTATTAATGTATTAAAAATGCTTGTGATTCCATTACTCACATTCTCTCTCATTTGTGGTGTTTGCAGCATCGGCGATGTGGCTATTCTTAGACGTGTGGGAACTAAAACATTTCTACTATTTATGCTGACTACGGCGTTAGCAACGACACTGGCCATGACTGTGGCAGTCATTGTCCAACCAGGCCAGGGGTTTGATATAACACAAATACCCCAAAATACACTGCCTCCACCGCCGGTATTATCATGGACTCAAGTTTTTATTGATTTAATACCAGGAAACCCTATTGCCGCCTATGTTGAAGGCAATATGTTGCAAATAATATTTTTTACTATCCTCTTTTCCGTTTGTGTACTGATGATTGGAGAGCGGGGAAAACTCATCACCGAGTTCGCTGAAAAGCTAAATGTGGTGATGATGCAAGTCGTCAATGTTGTCATGCGGGTGGCACCGATTGGTATATTCGCACTGATGGCCAAAACATTTTCTGAACAAGGGCTCAGTTTAATCTCACCCATGATCAGCTATTTTGGTCTGGTTGCTGTTGTGCTGATTTTTCATGCAACGGGTACTTTGATGCTTTTATTAAAATTATTTGGTCATGTTAGCCCCTTAATGTTCATGAAAAAAATGCGTTCGACCCAGATGCTTGCATTTAGTACTGCAAGTTCAAATGCGACTATTCCCATCACACTACACACTGCAAAAAAGCGACTGGGTATTGATCATGCAACGGCTTCATTTGTGGTTCCTTTTGGTGCAACCCTTAACATGGATGGCACGGCCATTACTCATGGCGTAGCAACGGTATTCATTGCCAATGTTTATGGAATAGATCTGGGCATCATAGATTATCTTACCGTCGTTGCCATGACGATATTGGCATCCATTGGTACTGCTGGAATTCCCGGGCTTGGGTTGGCAATGTTAGCAATGGTCTTTAGCCAAGTCGGCTTGCCGATAGAAGGCATTGCCTTAATTCTGGTAATAGATCGAATATTGGATATGATGCGCACAGCCGTGAATGTGACGGGAGATGTGGTCGTATCTATGATTGTTGCTCGCAGCGAAAGAAATATTTCGATGAAGGTTTTCAATAACCCTGATGCAGGTCAGGAAGAAGTTCATTTAGCTTCTTCCTGAAATTAAATTTAAACTATTTTTTACTGCGTTAAACAGATCGGCTTTGTGCAATAGTCGCCGCCTTATGCTTTTTTAAGTGGCAGCTTTATTGTGAGGAAAATGAACCTCCTCAACAATTCCGGCATTGGGGTCACTAAACATATCTACTTCTCTTCGCCTTCGGTAGTCCTGTTCATGTTTACACCCCTAATTTTTCCTTTAAACATTTGAGATAATGACGACTGACCGGAACGCGATGCCCAGATATTGTTTTAATTTCTGCTAAACCATTTTCCAGTGGAATAAGTTCGTCAATATGTACAAGATTTATCATGTGTTGACGATGACAACGAATGAGTGTGGTTTTAGTCTCGAAAGTAGCTAATGTTAATTCGGTATAAAAATCTTTTTCTGCACATATGACGTAAATACCACGGCTATCAGACCGTACAAATTCTATCTCTTTAGGTTTAATAAATTTTATTCGATGATTGAAAATACACGGAATAATTTCGAGTATGCGATCTGGATAAGGGAGTACTTCGATACTTGGGTCTGAAACCTGACTCCTAATTCGTTCTATCGCTTTATCAAAACGCTCCTCTTCGATGGGTTTTGTTAGATAATCCAGCACACCCTCTGCATAGGCACGCACTGCAAAATCACTTTCCCCTCCAGTGGCAACCACGACGTGAGGGTGGTGTTCCTCCGGCGCCATATAGTCGAGCAGCGTAAAACCATCTTGTCCGGGCATGATAATGTCCAAAAAAATAGCATCTGGTTTGTGTTCGCGAATTTTACGCAGGGCAGAGAAAACATCTTCACATCGGGCAACGATGCGAAAGTCATCGTGCCGTTCCAAAAGATATGCCAGCTCGTCTTGCGCCAAAGTTTCATCGTCTATGAGAATAACGTTTATGGTCATAGCTGATCCCTGAATGGTATGGTAATTGTAACGCTGGTGTGCTGGTTCGGTGAACAGTCGATACTTAATCCATATTGGCGACCAAATAGCGTTTTGATTCTTCCTTCGACGTTTTTCATGCCAAGGCCTTGAGTCGCTGATAATTTAGGCTGATATTGTCCTGCATTGTCTTTGACCTCAATTTTAATCAATCCATCACCTGTTTGATAGGCGCGTATCTGGATAATGCCAGGGATCAATAGGCGAGATGTTCCATGTTTGACTGCATTTTCTACCAATGGCTGAAGAACAAAACTGGGAAGTAGTGCATTCATCAGTTTCGGTTCGATATTTTTTTCTATTCGAAGTTTGTCGCCATAACGAGCCAGATCGATACTGAGATGTGCATCCATATGTTCCAACTCTTCCTCTAGGGTGCTGATTTCATTTTCATATTTTATGCTCTTGCGCATCAGGAACGCCAGCTTGGTCAACAGCTCTCTGCCGCGAGCTGTATCAGTTCGAACAATGGCAGAGATGGTGTTCAATGCATTGGATAAAAAATGTGGATTTATCTGTGCAATAAGAAGCTTGTGTTTTGCGCTGGCCAGTTGCTCTTGATACATAGCTAATTGCATCTGCTCGGATAAAAGCTCGGCAACGCCCACGCCCAAAGCACGGTTCAACTTGGGGAAAAAACGTCGCTTTGGTTCAATCAGCAACAATACACCCAGTACGTTTCCCTCCACAATAAGTGGAGCGATGAGCGCAGAATGTAATGGGCAGTTGGCAGAAGTTGCACAATGGAGCCGGTCGGTTGAACCATTTATAAAGATAACCCGCTGTTGGTCAATGGCGTTTTGAACCAGGTCAGCGACAATTTCATCACCGACGTGATGATGATCGGCTCCGACTCCGGTTATTGCCATGACTTTATTGGTATGATCAGTGATCGCTACTGTTGCAATCTGGGTCTCTCCGCGGATGATGTTGACGATTGCCCTTGCAGCACTTTTATTGAAGCCATATTTCAGAACATCAACTAAACGCTTGGCCATACGCAGTGCGGTGGTGGTATGCAAGACACCAAGACGCTCTTTATCATTCAATATGGTAACGAACAAGGCGGCTCCGATACTATTGCCAATTAAACTGGGAACGGTGGTAATCTGAATAAGAGCCAGTGCTTTATCGAATGGTTGAACGGTAAGCAGCACCAAGACCTTCATGATCAGCTCACCCACGCAGGTGGCGACTACCGCAATTTTCCAACCAAAACGTACCTCCTGATTTTTTTTCAGAAAAAACATGTAGACCAGACCTGCTATAAGCCCGACTAATGTGGTTCCTATGAAACCCGCCATAGCAGTAGGCCCGCCCAGGCTCCACCGATAGAGGCCAGCGGTAAAGCCAACCGCAGTTCCAAGCAAGGGACCACCCAAAAACCCCGCTAGCACTGCGCCGATGGAACGAGTATCCACCTGAGTCCAGTCATCGCCGCCTGGCGTCAGTGGAACATTGGAAGCCAATACAGAGCCCATAGCTGAGATAGCAAAAAAAATCAGGTAGAGCAACAGCCAGTCACGAGTCCGAAGTGAATCCTTGACCAACAGCCCGAAGGCTCCTGAACGGCTAAACAGGAAGGCAACAACGAATAGCAGGGCCATCTGCTGTAAAATATCTATGATGAGTAGGCTGTTGAACCAGGGTGCCAGTACGGAAATCCCTGGGAAGGCATAGAGCATTTGACTAAAATAATCAGAATCCATGGATCCTCCAAAGGGGCTGTTTATTCACCCTGCTCGTTGCATAAAAAATCAACCACTATAGCCATCATCCCAACCTCTCCCCTTTACTATTTTTACCTTCAGTTCTATTAATAACACCCACTATACCAAGCACCATAATTATGAGCAAAAGTCCTCCTATTCCTGTAAGTTCGAATATGTTCACTACGACCACTATCATAACGACACTAAATATGCCCAATAATATTGTGTTCATTTATACTCTCCTTCACTAATTTATATTGCCCATTGTTATACTCAACAACACCCTGAATAGAGTCTTCATCAAAACCTATATATTTTAATAATTAAACCCCTCTTTTACTCTCTGTTTCGGGCTTATTGTGAAGCATTCTGCTCATGCCATTAATATCACCCACGTCCAAGCCAATGTCGGATAATAGCGAATCAACCAACGGTGCCTGGCTGCGGTATTTCAAGGCACTATTGACTAACTGATCGGCCAAGCTTCCACCATTACTATTATTGGTTGCTGTTTCTCCAGATCCATTTGAACCGCCATTTAAACCATCAACTTGAATAATTTTAATACCGTCAATTTGCTCCATGGGCTTAACGCTTTCACGGATGATTTGCGGTAGTTGCTCTATCAAGGCCATGCGTATTTGCATCGCGATCTGTTCTGCGCTGAGAATGTTGCGTGACTCATTGAGGGCGTGTTGGCCTTCAGCATCGACTGCATATGTTTTTTCAGCCGCTTCAGCTTTTAGTTTTTCCGCATCGGCACAGCCTTCAGCGGTAATGCGCAGCTTTTGTGCTTCTGCATTGGCTAAAATGGCCACGGCTTCGGCTTGATCCTCTGCCGCCATTTTTTCTGCCTCGGCAGCGACTTTGATAGAGATCGCCTGGCGCTCGGCTTGTTGACTTGCAAGAACCAGTTCAACGGCTTTTGCTCGCTCAGCTTGTTCCGTTTCACGAACGGTGACAACCATTTCTTCAGCTTTTACCGCCTCGGCCCGCGCTTTGTCGGCAGTGGCTTCACTGACAGATTTTTCTTTCGATTTTTCTGCAATGGCGATAGCGCGGTCTTGCTCAGCTAATTCGACTGTTTTGAGGCGTTCTATTTCCGCCGTTTCTACGGCCTTAGTCTTAGTGATTTCGTTTTCTTTTAGCTGACGATCTTTATCGATACGCTGCTCTTCAATAGCACGCTCAGTTGCAATTTTTGAAGATTCTACTTGTTGTTGTGCATTAATTTGCGCTTGCTCAGCATCACGTTGTTTCTCTGCTCGTTCACGTGAAATTTCTGCCGTTTGTGCGGCGCGACGAATTTCAATTTCCTGCTCTTGTTCTAGTCGAGCGTATTCTTGTTCTCGTTGAATTTCTAATTTGTTACGCTCAGCGTCGAGATTTTTATTGGCAACGGCCACTTCAGTGTCTTGCTCAATGTCATTACGCTTCTTGCGACGACTTTCAATTGCCTCTGTTAGCTTGGTTAAACCCTCCGCATCAAAAACATTGTCAGGGTTAAGGAACTCTTTACTGGTTTGGTCTAAACCTGTGAGTGAAACGGACTCTAGTTCCAAGCCATTTTTCAATAAATCTTCTGAGACGGCTTGTTGAACTTTTTGAACAAAATCGACCCGTTGTTCATGCAGTTCTTCCATCGCCATCTCGGCGGCAACGGCACGTAGGGCATCAACAAATTTACCTTCAATCAACTGTTTTAATAGTTCGGGTTTCATGGTTTTCATGCCCAAAGTTTGAGCCGCATCGCCAATGGCATCTTCTGTTGGTTTTACTCGTACGTAAAATTCAGCGGCCACATCAACACGCATACGGTCTCGTGTAATTAAAGCTTGTTCATTTGACCGCCGAACCTCCAAGCGTAACGTATTCATGTTAACGGGAATGATTTCATGCAGCACGGGATAGACGAGGCAACCGCCATTTTTAATCACCTTTTGGCCACGAAATCCGGTTCGCACAAAAGAGACTTGTTTAGAAGCCCGCCTATATAAACGGCTACATATCAACCCAAGTACAATCAGAGAAGTGATGAAGGCTACTGTAATAATCTGTATATTCGTTAAATCAAAATTCATTGGTATTCCTTCCTTTTTTATTCATCAAAAAGAACCGATTTGTCGTTGGGAATCGCTTTAAAAATAGCACCAACCCTGCTGACTAAAATAACTAAACGACCGGTTTCAAAAATTTCATTCTGCATGTCAGGCTCAACCATGATGTAATGGATCTGGCCATGCTCATCTTTTAACTTTGCTTGTGCTGGACTGCTAATCTCAGCTTTCCCTAAGGTGATCTTGGCCACTCGTCCAATAAAGGTTTCTTCAGATACTGCGTCGGTTTCATCAATTGACATATAAATCCGCTCCCGTCAGGAGTTTTGTTAAGCCCTTTCTTTGATAGCCGTTAATCGTTTCTGGATGCGGTTTTTGCGGGCAAGCGCCTCTAATTCCACCAGCTGAACGGCTGTTTTTCGGTCACTAGGGCCGTGACTACTCGGCATACCCGTGGAGTTTTCAACCACACGTTCAAATGCTGATGTTGCTTTTTCTACGCGAGATTGCACATTGGAGTTTGTGCGCACGGTTGAATTTGTATTGCGACTCGCGGCAGCCTCTTTTTTCGCCGCATGAAACAGTTGCAGCTCCTCTTTCATCTCCCGTTTTTTTGCTTGAAGCGCAAAGATATAACCTTCCAGCTCTTTTTCCTGATTGGCGGCATCTGCAATGGCGTTTTCCAGTATCGGAATTTGCGCTTCAATATCTAACTGCTGTGCAATGGCTGCTTCGGCCAAATCATCCCGACCTTGCTCTATAGCGAGGTTGGTTTTTTCGGCTAACTCCTTATGTTTTCTACTCTCTTCCATAAGACGTTTATTGGCAAGATGCTTCTTCGCCATCATACGGCCTAGTTCGGTGCGCACATCATCTACAGAGCTATCAATTTCACGAACCGCTTGTTCCATGACCATCTCGGGTGTCGCGTTTTCAATAGCATCGACCAGTGTATTGACACTGCCGCTGATAATACGCCCAACACGGCCTGTTAAAGTTTCACTCATGTTTGCTCTCCTGTTTGAGATATGTACTTCCACACATGAACGTGGAAACAAGGGTAAACAGTAATCGCTTGAACGCGGCTAGAAAAGCACAAATCAGGTGAGTGGTTGATATATCTTCTAAGTGGTAGTTATTCCATCTGAGTGGGATTTTTCCCTGTGTTAATTTATCGGCACATTTTTACAAACGCAACTCAAATGCTTTCTGAATACGAGAACGTCACACCTAACACTAAAGTCAGCCGCCACAGCCATCATCCCAACCTCCCCCTTTACTATTTTTACCTTCAGTTCTATTAATAACACCCACTATACAAAGCACCATAATTATGAGCAAAAGTCCTCCTATTCCTGTAAGTTTAAATATGCCCAATAATATTGTGTTCATTTATACTCTCCTTCACTAAACTTATATTGCCCACTGTTATACTCAACAATGCCTTGAATAGAGTCTTCATTAAAACCTGGGGGCAAGGGGTCAATGTTTGACCCCTATTTCTGCTCTTTCTCTGTTAACTTTCAGTTTTCTCTGAAATGGGTTCGTTTTTATAAAATGCAGACATCTGCTGCATGATGGTATTAGGTACAGAAGGACTGTTGTCCACAAAAATAGTACTACCCGCATTTGAGTTTTCTGCGATGTGTTTCAATGTTTCCGTGTACATAAAAAACAGAAGGAAGTTAGGGTCAAGCCCTGCTGTTGTCATCTCATCCACTGCAACGTGGATACCTTTGGCAACCTCTTTTCGAAAATCAGACAAGCCTTGCCCTCGCAACTTCCATGCGGTTCGTTCCGCTTCGGCCTGAATGCGGACAAATTCCCCTTCAGCCTCGGCTAATTTGACCTTGCGAATAAGTAGTGCCTGGCCTTCATTTTCTGCGGCATCCCTTTCATTGACGGCAGCAACAACCCTTGCCATTGACTTTGTAACCACCTCATCAAAATGAAGGTTTGCATAACGGAGATCCTCTACCTTATACCCCCATTTTTCGATATTTTTCTCGACATTTGTTTTGATTTTTACGACAACATCCTGGGATATTCCTATCATATCTGCCTGGCATCTGGTGGCCACATAGGCACGGGTTTCATCTTCGAGCAAACGCTGGACAGATAACTCAAACTCACTTTCTGACCCAAACGAATAGACAGCCCTGCGCACCATTTCCTTATCTGTACCAACAACCGAAAAAATGATGGCACAGTTAAAATAGACACTGGCTTGGTCTAGCGTAATCGCCTGGAACTCCAGCTCGATGGCACGACACTGGATCGACAAATTTTCAACTTTCTCCCACGGATAGATAAAGTTAAACCCCGGGCTTAGCGTTCTTGAGAAGCGACTAAAACGCGAGACAACACCGACATTTCCCTCAGCAATGTTTACGTATATTCCAGGTAAAGAGAAAGCAAATTTGATCAATAAGACCAGAATAATCGCCCACAAGGCGTATGTGAGCACACTGACATCAATATCCAGAGCCTTTGCCATATCCATTCCTCTCTCAGGAGAAATGACAATCAGGTGGGCCAATAAAAAAGCACCCATTACAAACAAATATTTACTCATCTTTTCCTCCTCCTATAAAGACAAAACAAAGGAATCAAGTCTTCGTATTGAATATAACCATGATCCTTTACAAACAATATCGTCTTCATCATGACTGGAAAAGCACAAATCAAATGAGTGGTTGATATAGCTTATAAGTGGCAGTTATTCCATCTGAGTGGGGTTTTTTTCCTGTGTTAATCTGTCGTATAAATATTTTTATACAGCGAAGAAAACAAGCGAGAAATAAAATATTACGAATATAAAAAACAACTAAAATTCTTCACTCATGCTGAGTGAGCTCTATGATAGCACTTTCCAACTGAGGAAGATTCCATTTTACTGTTTCCCACACGATCACCAAGATATTCATGAGCGATGATATTTCTCATTCCTGCGACTTGTGACCAAGGGACATTTGGAGCATGGTCAATTAGATGGTCAACACCATAGTCCTTAACTGCTTGCCCGATGATTTCAAGGTTTCGTACAACAGCATCTTGCGTTTTGTAATCCTTTGTAAAAGCATCAACATCATAACCGTCTGTATACTCATGAATGCGTTGAATACAATCATAAATTGCTAGAGCATATATTTTCCGCTGCTTCATAGCGGTTGTGCTTCATTTAAAATTTTTGTGCTCAGGTGACGATTAAGAGCGCGGTCACTGACAACATCTACAGTAGTACCAAGCATGCCTTCTAGTTCGCTGATCAAACCCGCCTGATCAAGCAGGCTTGCCCCAGATTGAAAAGTAACCAATAGATCAATGTCACTATTTTCATAGGACTCCCCTCGAACGACAGAGCCAAAGACCCTTATATTATTCGCATGATAGTTTGCAGCAATACGAGAAATTTCACTTTTATAGGATTGTAGTTTTTCCAGTGTGACATGCATAACTGATATCCTTGGGTGGATTTTTTAAGATGTATATCGCCATGCTCATTGGGCGGTGTAAAGAGGCATGTATTTTTGCCGCACATATCATTCCCTGAATTCAACCCAAGTAACAACATAAAATACTGACTCAATTTCACTATCAACTCCTTTATCAATTTCACATACAGTGAAGGTATTATGAACGAAACTCTGCAAATAATGTACCCTGAATTCGCGCACTTATTACTTAACGCTAAAATAAGCTGCGGAAAGAATATATTTATATTGATCATCGTTCCGGCGTGGAAACCAGAACAAAAGTGACTTTCTTGTGATGACGGCTCAGCCCTTTGCAGCTGAAACCATTTTAACCATACAGCCTCTTAACTATTTATCCCTTTTTGGCCAGTTCTATTGCAGATTTTATGGCTGTTCGTGCTTGTGGACTATTCTTCCAACAAGTTGTTCTAAGCATGTCCGCTACTCTATTCGCAACCTCATCGACGCTATATTTCCTCAGTTCTTTAAATGAACTAATTCCTATTTCTTCAAATCGCTTAATCACCGTAGATCCCACTCCTTTGAGGTTCAGTAATTTTGCTTTTTCTTCTTCATTAAACTTCATAAATAACCTCTGATTATTTGCTAAAGTGTTTCAATACGTTCACTTATGTATCAGCTTAGCTCGCTATCGCTATTAAGCACAGTAAGTACCCAGTTAAAATTAATTCGACTGAATAGCTTCGCCTTGACGAATAAACCTAGAAACATAATCATCACAAAGCATAATTCTACGCTTCTCCCGACTCCACGAAGCTCCTCTATCACAATGATCAAAATGAATTATAATAGGTTCAGGCCAATTAAACTGCTTGACCGTTTCAGCAAATTCTTCAAGTATACCCGTTGCCATCATTTGATTTTTCATCGACCCTTCACCATATATTATCTCAACATTATTAGACGTACCTTCGGACAATTTATATGGCTCAAGCACTTTTTTCCAACCTATAGTTTGATCGGGCGCGGTATCTGAACAATTGGCGAGGTCATTTTCCGAAAACTTTAAAAACTTTATGTCACTGAACCAATCTGCTGGACTAGCACCATATAAAAGACATGCACTTTGATACGCCCGACGTATATCAAGCAAATGCTCACCCTTAAAATCATAATCAGACGGCTTAACTTCGCTATCTTCAAGAATCCAAGAACGAACCCTATCCAATATTATTTCGGGTGCATTATCGGTTTTATATTGATCACTTATGCTCTTCTTAACTAATTTTTTGTTGTTTCGTATTGAATGTAACCATGATCCTTTACAAACAATATCGTCTTAATCATGACTGGAAAAGCACAAATCAGGTGAGTGGTTGATATAGCTTCTAAGTGGCAGTTATTCCATCTGAGTGGGGTTTTTTTACTTTGTTAATCTATCCACATAAAATCACCTTGCCACCAATTCTCTGAAACCAATACCACGTCACCTGTTTCATAAGTTTGGTTCGCTGTCTGCGGTGCATCCAACCTCAGATTTAGGCTGATTAAAAATGAATTTTCCGTACCAGCCCAAATAACAAAAACAAGTTGTCAGCTCAATGCTGACGCTCTTTTTCAAATTCACCACTCTTTAATTTTTTCATATAACTACGCAGTGCTATTTTTACTTTCCCATGCAGAAAATAGAGGCCAATCAGATTAGGAATTGCCATGAGTAAAATCATTAAATCACTGAAATCTAAAACATTAGGGGCGCTGACCACGGAGCCTAATAAAACAAACAATAAAAACAATAATTTATAAATAATGGAGGATTGATCACCAAATAGGTATGACCAGCAACGCTCACCATAAAAAGACCAAGCGATCATTGTACTGAAAGCAAATAGAGTGACACATATGCTCAGTATGATAGGAAACCATGAAATGGCACTGCCAAAAGCAACACTGGTTAACGCTGCACCTTGTCTATTTGCAACCAATTCAGCCGTTTCAGGGCTATTGTAAACACCCGTAATAATGATGACTAAAGCAGTCATTGTGCAGATAATGATGGTATCAATAAAAGGCTCAAGCAGTGAAACAATACCCTCACGCACTGGATATTTTGTTTTTGCGGTTGAGTGAGCGATGGCTGCTGAGCCAATGCCAGCTTCATTGGAAAATGCGGCACGTTGAAAGCCAATAATCAAAACACCGATGATACCGCCCAACCCAGCTTCAGGTGAAAAAGCACCCGTAAAAATCAGTGAAAATGCTGCAGGAATTTCAGGCATATTGGTTAAGATAACCCAGAGGCAGGCGGCTACATAGATAGCACACATTGTAGGTACAATGGCTTCAGTCACATGGGCAATACGCTTAATTCCACCAATAATAACTGCACCAACTAATACCATCATAAATAGCCCAAAAATCCAGGGACTGCTCTCTAACAAGGGAATATGCTGCTGGATGATTCCGAGTGATTGATTAACTTGAAAAGCATTGCCGCCACCGAAAGAGCCCAAAATACATAGAATACAAAACAACACGGCCAGCACTTTACCTAACCTGGCCCAGCCCATTTCAGCCAGTCCCTGACTTAAATATTCCATAGCCCCCCCCATGATATGACCATCAGGGCGAACTTTTCGATACATCTGCGCCAAAGTACACTCAGTGAATTTAGCCGTCATTCCTAAAAAACCGGCCACAATCATCCAGAATGTAGCGCCTGGCCCACCGATACTGATGGCGATTGCAACACCGGCAATATTGCCTAAACCGACAGTCGCAGAAAGTGCAGTTGTCAGCGCTTGAAAGTGGCTGGTTTCACCGACATCGTTTGGATTGTCATAACGCCCGCGAACACATTGAATCGCATGAGTGAAGGCTCTTACGTTAATAAACCCCATACGGAATGTGAAAAAAACAGCACCGACAATGAGCCATGCAACGGCGAAGGGGAGTTTGTAATCATCGCTGAAAAAAAGCAGATCAAAAAATGAAACGGCAGCAATATAACCGACTAACACTCCAAACCATCTATCAAGCGCTTCTCCGAAACCTGCGCTCTCAGCAGCAAAGGCTTGGTTTGATATAAATAGACATATAAACAAAATGACTAGAGCAAGCAGCCAATACTTTTTTTTATGCATGATAAATTTCCATATTTTTAAATTGGAGAAAAAACTATTTTGTTAATTAATAATAAGTAAAGATCTGAATTTACCTAGCAACCATTTCCTGCCACCAATCAGGTGAAGCCAATACTACGTCACCTGTTTCGTAAATTCGGTTTGCCGTATTCAGTGCGTCCAACCCCGGATTTGATCTGATCAAAAATGAATTTTCCGCAAAAGTTAAAGATTTAATCATGATTAAATCATGCATTTCAAACCAGGACTCTATTTGCCCCATGCTCCAATCAGCTCTCATTTGAACCAAAACATTTCCAGGCAACGCTCTTTTGGCTCCAGAGATTGACGCACTATCATGCAATACAGGAGAGAGCTGGCTACCCACATCTTTATTCAAACTTCTAGCAACAGCTTTGGTTGACAGATCACTTTCAATTTCCCAAAGGCGAACAAAAGATGACGGTACATCAATCTCTTTTGCCGCGTAACGTAATTGTAGTTGAGTGCTCGTCTCGGGCTGCAACTTAAATTCAACCATTAATTTTGGGTTCACCCAAACGGATCGTTTTTCATCTCCGTCATACCAAAAATAGTGAGCTGGCTCTACCAGTTGTTTAGCATTAACGTCAGGCTTTGAACTCATCGCCCAGCTTACCTGAAATACCGCCAACCCTATGACCATACTGACGAAGACACATTGACGTAATAATATTTTATTCATAATAAAACCATCCTGAAATTTTGTGACCGTTTCTAAGTTCCATAAAAAGTCAGCTTCCATGACTGAAATGTTCCTGTATCACCATCAGCCTTATCTTTAACGATGAGCTGCCAATCGCCATCTGCGCTTTCACCAAGGTGGCGTGTTGAACCAAAACGCCAATTTTTATAAGGCAAAATACAACCGAACAAGCCACCACACTCATGCTTCTCTGCTAAACGACTGGTCGTGCCTGTCGTCTGATTGAGCAGTATGATTTCCAGGTCACCCGAGTAAGCATGGTCATCTGCCCTGAATGTAATTTCAATAAACTCAATATTATTAATACCACTTGAAACCACATTCAAGGTCGAGCCAACAGAAGTATCATCATTATCACCAATGCTTATATTGACATCCTTTTTAGCAGTTGAATATTTTTTCTCCGACGGTAAATTCACCCATTTTTTTGCCAATAAAACAGCCGCCTGTGCATCCACCACACCAAAACCATAGTTGTGATTGATAGAGAGCCCTGCTCCATTTGTTTTCCAATCTGATTGGGACGGATTATTTTTTCTGGCACTGCGTGCTAAAATAGCGTGCACATCACGCCAACCCAAACGAGGATTGGCCTGCAATATCAAGGCTGCAACACCGGATACCATTGGCGCTGCAGCGGAAGTGCTTCCAAAACAAGCGGTATAGTTACTATCGTCATAGTCATTATTTGACGAACCTGAATTATAACCATTCGCTCCAGTGATATCGGTTGTCACAATTGCATGTGTATCACAAAATTCACCCCCCGGCGCACTGATTAACAGGTTTGCACCTTGCTCACTATAAGAAGAGCTCTTTCCTGAATTTGTCACTGAACCCACTGCAATCACGCCTCGATAATTCGCATAACCATCATAATTTGAATTATCTGCTATGAATGGTCTGCCCAAAAAACTTCCGATATAACCATTACCTGCCGCCCAAACGTAAATGGTTCCCAAGCCATGCCGCCCAATACGATGGCCAGTATCTATAGCGGTACGCCATACTGCGGGAGAATCCATAAGCCATCCCGTACCGTCAACTGTTCCCCAGCTATTGTTGGAAACATGATTTTGTGCTGCATCCCGAGTCATCGCATCACTTTCATTCATTACGGTTTGTGCATTTAAATAGTTATAACTAACCAACTCTGCACGCGGCGCAACACCGACGACACCGACTCCATTCGAATCTCGTGCAGCGATAATACCCGCAACACTGGTACCATGTATGGCTTCATCACTTGGCTCTGTAACTGATGGCGATGGGTCAGTATCGTTGTCAATATAATCGTAACTTTTACCCAACACCACATTCGCCTTTAAATCTTCATGCCCAATTTCCAGGCCATCATCAACGATAACAATACGCACCCCTTCACCTCGGCATGAATTTTCCTGACAACCGTTCCACACAGCCTCAACATTAATATCTTCCCCCACTTTTCCGGGGTTTTTATCACTCCCTGCCTGCCCTATGTTTTTTAGATGCCACTGGTCAGAATACAGTGGGTCACCTAAAGCTTTAAATGAAATATTAATTGTGCAATCCGCTGTGAGTGTCTGTGTCGTATAAGAATATTCACCTAATCGAGTAGGGCCTGATAGCGAACCCCCGCAACCACTTATGGTATCAATGGTATAGCTTCTGTTCGGGCGCACATCAAAACGAACTGGGTCATTAACACGATCAAGGTCTGTTGTTGATGAAATTGCTCCCCCCACGCCTGCCTTGACTGTAATTGTATAACTAACAGGTGGAGGTGGCTCCGCCCCACTTCCACAACCCGAGATAAAAATTATTGTTATAAACAATGGAATAACTGCTTTCATTTTTATTGCTGTCCATATGTTGGCTTTCATTTTTCATATCATATTGAAGTCGCTGGCTATTAATACCAGATTTGCCATCGCTACGCATTGAATGTAACTCTGAGCCTTTACAAACAATAGAGTCTTCACTATGACTGGAAAAGCACAAACTAGGTGAGTGGTTGATATAGCTTCTAAGTGGTCGTCACTCGTGCTAAATGGATTTTACAAGAGCTGCATCCATCCCCTGTGTCATTATAGTTGTCATATCTACAAGCCAAATTCCTCAGGCAAAGCCAGAGGCTTGTAATTGTGAGCCGCTCAAGTGAAGCGAAAATTATTGGCAATGAAAACAATAGCATAAGGCAAGTAAATTCATGTTCGGTATGGATTGCCCGCACAGGAGCCTGGCAACCAGAGCAAAAGTGACTTCCTTGTGGTGTGACCGGCCAGACCTTTTCAGCTGATACCATTTTAACCAGACAGCCTCTTAACTATTTATCCCTTTTTGGCCAGTTCTAATGCGGATTTTATGGCTGCTCGTGCTTGTGGACTATTCTTCCAACAAGTCGTTCCAAGCATGTCCGCCACTCTATTCGCAACCTCATCGACGCTATATTTACTCAGTTCTTTAAATGAACTAATTCCTATTTCTTCAAATCGCTTAATCACCGTAGATCCCACTCCATTGAGGCTCAGTAATTTTGCTTTTTCTTCTTCATTAAACTTCATAAATGACCTCTGATTATTTGTTGAAGTGCTTCAATACGTTCACTTAATGTATCAACTTGCTTACTATCACTATTCAGCACAGTAGTCTCTGAGTAAGAGTCCATATCACTGCCTTGCTTGTATATCTCTACATCATTATAGATATACTCAAAATTTGTTGGTATCACTAACTCTAACTGTCTATTAGGTGAGCTACTTATTACGGTGACTTTAACGTCTCCATCTGGACTCATAATCCCTAAAGCACACTCTTCGTCTGATTCGTTGCTTCGACAAAACTCATATTGCCCCGCCCCTTTTGTGTCAGATGTCATGTCAAATACAAAAACATCTTTTGAGCCCGAGGTGTTTGTTTTCATACAAAAGTATTCAAATGAAGGTGATTCAAAAAGGAGGCAAGCGGTACTTGTTACTCTATCAAAAAGATACTTCTCTCCATTAAAGACTATGCTGGAAAGATTTGCAGTGGTACTAAAGAGAAACGAGTTCACTGTATAATCAAACCTCACCTTTCCAGCGAGCTTTTCTAGTAAGTTAGGTGGTTCACTAACCCTAACGGTAGTAGTTGACATTACTGATTTTCCATCAGAATTTTTCACCGTTAAGGTGTACTTTGTTGTAGAGTCGGGGGTTACTAAGACAGAGATGCCAGATGTAACTTGACCTATACCGTTATCAATGGACCCAGTACCATCAGAAAAAATAGGTGTTAAGTTGACTCCTGTTCCAGCTATGATGCTGTTTTTATCCGCACGAAAACTTGTAATTTTTGGTTCGTTGGGTTCGGTAACACCGTCACCACCACACGCACTCAATAGTGTTAAAAAAATAGCAAACATACACCACAATAGTTTTTTCATTACATTTCCCTTATCAAAAAAATTAAGCGAAATTACTTCGCACACGACAGTCAAACAACTGGTCTTACCCACAATATAACGCTCATCAATTACTGAGAAAGTACAAATCAGGTGAGTGGTTGATATAGCTTCTAAGTGGCAGCCATATCATCTGAGTGGATTTTTTTCTTGTGTTAATCTGTCGTATAAATATTTTTATAACAGCGAAACACTCATGCAAGACCTTCTATTTTTAGAACACATCACTCCTTTATTGCTGCACGTTCTCGTGTTTTTAGGTTTAGCTTATTTATTCACCAAAACACCTGTGTTTACTGACCTGGTCAACAACACGCTCTCTCTACCAGATAAAATTGTTATCTATCTGGTATTTTCCGGTTTTTGTATTCTGGGAACATTTCTAAGCGAGCAATCATTTGAATCAGAGAGTGCAATAGCCAACACCAGAGCCATTGGGGCGGTACTCGGTGGACTATTGGGTGGCCCTGTCGTTGGCTTTTTTGTCGGGTTCACTGGGGGAATTCATCGAGTTTGGTACATGTCATCACCGACGGACCCTATTCACTATATTGATATCGCCTGTGCGGTGGCCACCACATTCGAAGGACTTCTAGCAGGTTTTGTACACTACTACTTATCACATCGCGGCCGAATGGAGCGTCTATTTTCTCCTAGAGCTGTCTTTTTAGTCACCCTGATTGCCGTGCTGGGACACATGTTAATTATTTTACTATTCGGACTATTTTTTAACGAAATATCCAAGACTTGGGTTTTGATTAAGGAGATTGCGCCGCCGATGTTAATTGCTAACTCTGCAGGTGTAGCATTGATCATGTATATGATCAAGGAACAAAAACGTGCTTGTGACACACTCCGCAGCAGCACGACGGCATGGCAAATTGCAGAGAAAACCGCAAGCATCATATTTACTCGATTTAACCCAGAATCCAGCAAGCAAATTACTGAAATCATACAACAGGAAACCCAAGTAGGTGCTGTCGCCATTACCGATAAAAAAAGGCTACTCGCATTTACTGGCTTGGGGGATGATCATCACATACCCGGCTCACTCATTGCTTCAGAAGATACTCTGGAGGCAATTAAGAATAATAAAGTGATATTCAGGCGAAACTATCAGTGCAGACGCGAAGCGTTCTGTGGATTGGGTTCGGTATTGATTATTCCTCTCAAAGATGATGTTTACAATCAGGTGATTGGTACCATCAGGCTATATGAACCTAAAAATAAACTATTTCGTAACATTAATAGAAAGCTGGGTGAAAATATTGCTGAGCTTCTGTCCAGCAAGATTCTCGCCGGTCGTTATGAACGCCAACGAGAATTACGCATTGAAGACCAATACAAGCTATTAACTGCGCAAGTCAATCCGCATTTCCTCTATAATGCACTCGCAACCATCAGCCATATCACAAAAAAACAACCCGAAAGAGCGCGTGATTTATTGCATCATTTATCGGATTTTTTCAGAAAAAGCCTGGAAACATCTGATGATACCATCACGCTTCGATCCGAGCTGGAACATATCAAATCTTATCTCGCAATAGAAAAAGCACGTTTTGAAGACCGCTTGCAAATTCATATTGATATTCCAGAGTATTTATTTGATCAAGTGATTCCTGTTTTTACGTTACAACCGATTGTTGAAAATGCCATAAAACATGGCACAAGTGAATTACTTGGCACAGGCGTAATCAAGATCAGCTGTGCGACAAATAGTGATAAGCTGACCTTGACCGTCGAAGATAATGCGGGTCTGTATATAAAAAACAGCCCGCATGGAATCGGACTGAAAATAGATGAACGGATTAAAATACGCTACGGTCAGGATTATGGAATTACTATTTCATGTGAACCGGAGCAGTGGACTCAAGTCAATATCCGCCTGCCATATAATAAGGAGTAAAAGATGATTAATGCCCTCATTGTTGATGATGAACCTCACGCGCGTGATGATCTGGAAGAAAAGATCGGGGCAGACCCTGATTTTAACATCGTGGGTAAATGCGCCAATGCATTCGAAGCAATTAAAGAGATCAACAGCAAGCGCCCGAATGTTGTTTTTCTTGATATCATCATGCCCAAAATATCAGGCATAGAGATGCTTCGCATGCTGGATAAAGATGACATGCCACGCATTGTTTTTGTCACCGCTTACCCTGAATATGCAATCGAAGCATTTGAAAAAAATGCTATCGACTTTTTATTAAAACCTGTAAAAACAGATCGTTTAAACATCACATTAGAGCGTCTTAAAGAGGACTATCGACCACAGCCTGATATCGTAAAAATCTTATCTACAACCATGCAATTTATTCCCTGCTACAAAGATGGTTGCAACTATCTCATCAATGTCAAAGATGTCTGTCGTGCATTCTCCACTACTACTACGGGAGTGCATATTGTTACGGGCAAAAATTGCGAGGAATTTCATACCGACCTTTCTTTAAAAGTGCTTGAAGAAAATACTCCATTAGTACGATGTTACCGACAACATTTAGTCGATCCAGACTGTATAAAAATGATCACAAAGCAGGAAAATGGTTTAGGAGAGATTCACACCGTTAGCGGTGCGATCATCCCCGTCAGCCGAAAATATATGAAAGATTTTTGCACTATTTCTTGATATGAAAAACCAAGGTAGAATACATCATGACGTTTACACCAGCGGATCAATAATTGTCGATGGCTCTACCTTGAACTCTCTTCAAGCAAGTAGCGCTTCAAACCTGGTTTTTCTATGTAATATCGCCCTTTTTCCATCTGGCTAATTAAATTCTTCTGTGCAAGGCGCTTGATCGAGCGCTGTATATTTGAGGGAATTCCTTTCACAGATGTCTCTTTATCAATTTTGGATAACAACTCTTTTGAAAAAGGGTTGTCGCCTTCTGACAGTGCAAGAAAAACAATTCGATCAATAACTTTCATTCGCTTTGCGATATCCTCAAAACCTTCAGCAGCTTCAAGCAGCTCAAGGATATATTCCTGAGCACTCTTTATATTCGAACCCGATGTCAAAATATAAGTGATGAGTTTCATCATCCAGTAGGGGGATTGATCAATCGCATCAAATACTTTGCTCAGTGACTTTTGACTGATGGATATACTGTGCTCTTGCTCTAATTTGGTCACGAGAAAGTCGATGAACTCATCCCCTAAATCAGGGAACGGTACGGTTTCTACAAAATGATAGAACGGAGATTGTGATTCATTAAAGAGCAGATTCATATAATGCCGCGATGAACCTGTAAAAATTGTTTTCACACACCCCTGCCGTTTATCCAACATCGTTCTGAGCGCATGAGTTAATGGATCAAAAAGAGGGGATGTTGCGAGATGTTGAACTTCGTCAATCAGAAGTAAAACTGTTTTTTTCCCTGCTTTTTTTTGCAGCTCTGCTAACAGCCTTTCCAGAAATAGCAGTTCTTTGCTTGTGACCTTCGTTGCTTTATCGGCAAACTCAACCTCCATCTTTCCAAGCAACTCATTACTGACCGTTGTCCTTTTTATTTTAGCTTTAAGCAATCGGCTGATAGGGGATCTTTTATCCAAAGCTTCTATCGCATCTTCAAGAGCAAGTATTAAGCCTTCATGAGGGGCATTGATATTTTGCCAAAGGCTGGCATACACGGGCAAATATTCATTTTTTTGTGCGAGAGGGGAGAGATCTTGCAGTACAAAAAGAGTCTTGCCTTTTCGTCTGGGCGCGATAATCGCTAAATTCGAAGAGATACCCAGCGCCAGAATATTAAGGTAGTGCTTTGCTAGTTGAGGTCTAGGGAAGTGCCAATTATTCATTTTTATTCTCTTTTTGAATAATTATACATAATACAGGTAAACTTATATAACTATTTATCAAAAATAGCAAAGCAAGTATGCTTCAGCGGTACTCTTGGAGAATTATACGGAATTAAATTAGTGCTGTTTCTGAGCGAAATATCAGAATATATGGAAAAAGGGGCTTTTAAAGACCTATTATTCTTCAGTGGTTGACTAGGTCAATCACGAATTCGAGGTCAGCTACAAGTTTGCAGCTAACTTTCAGTATAATATGGCGTCCCCAAGGGGAGTCGAACCCCTGTTGCCGGGATGAAAACCCGGTGTCCTAGGCCTCTAGACGATGGGGACGTAGGACTTGCTTTTCTCTAGCACGAGATCCATATAAAAGTTGGTGGAGCCAGGCGGGATCGAACCGCCGACCTCTACACTGCCAGTGTAGCGCTCTCCCAGCTGAGCTATGGCCCCTCGTGCCAAGGAGTCGGAATAATACGTAACGAGATTATGTTCGTCAAGACTTTTTTTATTAATTTTCACCAATACGATTACGGATATATTCCAGCGCTAAATTGATACGTTTTAGTACGCCCTCTTTTCCAATCAACTCTGCAGTAATATCAATCGGTGGTGACATTGAATTGCCCGTGATCGCTACACGAAGTGGTTGAGCCAACTTACCCATTTTTATCTCAAAACGCTCGGCCACCTCAATGATTGCATTGTGTATCGCCTCCCCCTTCCAAGACACCAGTGTTTCCAACTGCTCACACAATGCCGACAGTGGTTTTTGAACTGCAGGTTTTAAGTTCTTTTTAGCCGCTTTAGCATCAAATTCATCAAAGTCTTTGTAAAAAAAGACGCTACCTTCCGCCATTTCAACCAATGTTTTTGATCGCTCTCTCATTGCAAGTACAACATCAATAAGACTTGGCCCCTGACTTGGGTCAATACCCAACCTCCCCATATGCCAACTCAAATGATGGGCAACATGTTCAGGTGCACCATTCATTATGTAGTGATGGTTCAACCAGAGCAGCTTGCTTGTGTTGAAAGTGGATGCTGAATTATTGATGTTTTTATCATCAAAAAGCTCAATCAGTTCGTCTAAAGAAAATATTTCCTGATCCCCATGAGACCAACCCAGCCGAACCAAATAATTTAACAGCGCTTCAGGCAAGTACCCCTCATCACGATACTGCATGACACTCACAGCACCATGTCGCTTTGAAAGCCGCTTGCCATCATCCCCTAAAATCATGGGAACATGGGCGTAACTCGGGATATCAGCAACATCCAATGCTTTCATAATATTGATCTGGCGCGGTGTATTATTCAGGTGATCGTCACCCCGAATAATATGGGTTAACCCCATATCCAAATCATCAACCACAACGGTAAGGTTATAAGTCGGAGTACCATCAGAACGTGCAAGAATCAGATCGTCCAGTTCACTGTTTTGGAAAACGACTCGACCACGCACCTGATCTTCAATCACCACTGAACCTTTCTGTGGATTTCTGAAGCGTACGACAGGCGCAACACCTTCAGGGGAGGTCTCCACCCCGTCTCGACAACACCCATCGTAACGAGGCTTCTCTTTGCGAGCCATCTGTTTGGCTCGCATTATTTCCAATTTATCTTTTGAGCAGTAACAGTAGTAGGCTTTATCTTCTTTCAAAAGCTTCTGGATCACTTCGTCATACCGGGCAAAACGGTCGGTCTGATATAACGGGCCTTCATCATACTCCAGCCCTAACCATGTCATCCCTTCCAAAATCGCATTCACAGATTCAGCCGTGGAACGCTCCCGATCAGTATCCTCAATCCGTAAAATAAACGAGCCGCCATGCTTGCGAGCATAGAGCCATGAAAAAAGCGCGGTGCGCGCGCCACCGACATGTAAATAACCAGTTGGACTCGGTGCAAAACGGGTACGAACACTCATGATTTTTTCTATCCTGTTTACTATTTTTGACTTCTCTGCCTGACCGCCTCAAAAAGACAAACGCCCGCAGCAACTGAGACATTTAGACTTTCTACATCACCTGTCATTGGAATATTCACCAATGCATCACAATTTTCTCGAGTCAGGCGGCGCAAACCACGCCCTTCTGCACCCATCACCAAAGCAAGCGGCCCCGTCAACGCAGCCTCATGAACAGAGCTCGCCCCCTCCATTGCGGCACCGATCATCCAGACCCCTTCTTGTTGCAACATACGCATCGTACGTGCCAAATTCGTCACCTGTACAAAGGGGGTGCTTTCAGTCGCGCCACAGGATACTTTTCGCACCACGGGTGTCAGCCCCACAGCTCGATCTTTAGGCGCAATCACCGCATGCACACCACATGCATTCGCCGTGCGTATGCATGCCCCTAAATTATGAGGATCTTGTATATGATCCAGAATCAATAAAAAAGGGGGTTCATCCAGATGTTTGAGCAGCTCTTGTAAATCACCTTCGCCACGCGGGGAGACACTTTTAACAATTGCGACCACGCCTTGGTGTGTTGAATCTGGAAAAACCTCATCAAGATCCTTTTTAGAAACAGGGTGCTGCTGCACTGAATACTTTTCAGCCAGTTGAAACAAAGAGTTCATACGCTCATCACGGCGTGAGCTATCAAACCACATCCCGCACATTGCTTTAGGACGCTGTTTGAGCGCGGCAGCGACCGCATGCTGGCCATAAATGAACACTTCATTTTTCTTTACGCTAAGTATGGCTTGGCTCACTTACGTTTTGTCCGACGGCGTTTGGGTTTGGGCTTAGGCTTAGGCTTACGCTCAACTCCATCCTCTAGCTCAAAGTCAATTTTGCGTTCATCCAGATTAACCTTAGCGATACGGACTCGTACTTTATCACCCAAACGATATGTTTTATTCGAATGCTCACCCGTCAGGCGCTGTTTAGCAGGGTCAAAAACAAAGTATTCGTCCCCCAATGACGTGATATGAACTAGTCCATCCACATAGATTTCGTTCAGCTCAGCAAAAAAACCAAAGCCTGTAACGGAAGTAATTATGGAGTCAAAAACTTCACCAATTTTATCTTCTATATATTCACACTTCAGCCAACTTTCCACATCGCGTGTTGCTTCATCTGCACGACGCTCTGTTGATGAACAGTGCTCACCCAACGAGACCATATCATTGTGACTGTATGTGAATGTTTCTGCCGTTTTACCACTCAGTACGTGCCGAATCGCTCGATGCACCAATAAGTCCGGGTAACGACGAATGGGAGATGTAAAATGAGCGTAGTCATCAAACCCCAAACCAAAGTGGCCAATATTGTCGGGGGTATACAGCGCTTGACTCATGCTTCTCAGTAATACGGTTTGAACCAGATGGGCATCAGGGCGTTCTCTTGATTTTTTCAAAAGTGCACCATAATCAGCCGCTGCAGGGGTATCCCCTCCTCCCAGTTTCAACCCTAATTCGCCAAGAAATTCACGCAAACCCTGTAATTTTTCTGTCGTTGGCCCTTTATGAATTCGGTAAGGAATCGGGATATTATTTTCACCAAGAAAACGAGCCGCCGCGACATTTGCAAGAATCATAAACTCTTCAATCATCTTGTGAGCATCATTACGTACCAACGGGGTAATACGCTCAATTTTTCGATCATCACCAAAAACAATTTGGGTTTCAGTGGTTTCAAAATCAATTGCGCCACGCTTTTCCCTACCCGTAAGCAGCACTTTATATAAAGAATGAAGCTCTTTTAACGTAGGCAGCACTGCTTTATATTCAGCAGTTAGCACTTCATCACCGTCCACCACTATTGCCGCCACTTTAGTGTAGGTTAAACGCGCATGAGAGCACATAACAGCATCAAAAAATCGTGAATTTAAAACTTCTGCTTGATCATTAATCTCTAATTCACAAACCATACACAAGCGGTTCACATCGGGATTAATTGAACACAATCCATTCGATAACACTTCCGGCAACATGGGAATGACATTACCAGGAAAATAGACCGAGTTCCCCCGTTTAAATGCCTCCTCATCTAACGCCGTCCCTGTTTTTACATAGGAAGAGACATCGGCAATCGCCACCAGCAGTCGCCACCCTTCGGCTGTTTTTTCGCAATAGACAGCATCATCAAAATCACGCGCATCTTCACCATCAATCGTCACCAAAGGCAAGTCACGAATATCTTTTCGCCCTGACCAGGCGCTAGACGGAACCTCTTCTGCTAGCCCTGACATCTCTTTTTCGATTGACTCTGAAAATGAGTCCGGCAGATCATAATTGCGCACTGCAATTTCAATCTCCATACCAGGCGCCATGTGCTTGCCAATCACTTCAGCAATACGGGCAACTGTTCGTGCATGGCGTGTTGGATAGGCGACGATCTCGGCAACCACGATATCGCCTTTTTTTGCCTGACCTTGATGGCTGACAGGAATCATGAAATCTTGATTCAGACGTTTATCATCAGGAACCACATACGTCACATCATCTTTTTCATGAAAACGCCCCACCACCTGCCGAATAGCACGCTCCAGAACCTCAACAACGGCTCCTTCTCGCCGCCCACGGCGATCTTGACCGACAACCCTTGCTACAACCGTGTCACCATGCAGCAATGACTGCATCTGTCGCCCTGATAAAAACAGATCATCCCCACCATCTTCCGGTGTTAAAAATCCAAAACCATCTGGATGACCAATAACACGCCCTTTAAGTAAAGCCATCTTGCTTAGCAAGCCATACTTCCCACGACGGTTGCATATCAACTGCCCATCTCGCTCCATAGCGATTAAGCGACGGCGCAATGCCTCCAGACGATCTTCATCATCATATTCCAAAGTTTCAGCAATCTGCTTAGATGAAAGTAGAAGACTCTCATCATTGAAAAGTGCCATAATAAATTCCCTGCTTGCGATAGGGTTTTCATACTTGCTTGCCTCCCGTACCGCATGAGGATCATTCGATTTTTTCGAAGTATTCACGTTAACCTTTATAATTTATAATTAGTTATCTGAAACAGCCACATCAATTTAATATAACAAGACTATATAATGTTTTAATTAAATTTTACACAATCAAAAAAAAATCTTGCTAGTTTAATCTATAATTTGGTAGAGTTCGCGGCTCAGTGTTTTTATGCTCTATGCCGAGGTGGCGAAATTGGTAGACGCGCTAGCTTCAGGTGCTAGTGGGGGTAACCCCGTGGAGGTTCAAGTCCTCTCCTCGGCACCACTCAATCTAAATTAATAAAAACTCTTGAATATTAGTCCCACCAAATTTGACCGATCATATGCTTTAATTCAACACCGCACACTTAAAGATTGGAACTATACACAGTAGCATATGCTTATATTTGTATCCTTCATACTAATTGTTGCATTCATTGGTGAATATCTTCTGATAACACTGGGCGTGCCAACAGCAATCGCGACAATACCGCTTGAGTTACTATCAGGAGTTACAGTTTTAGTTGTCATAGCAATAGCTATTTCAAAAAAAACGTTCGCATTACATTTTAAATATATACTGGTTTTCGGTATTCTACTGCTGTTTATAGTCGCGGGTCTCATTATCAACCAGGTACAACCTGGCTCGATCTTTTATGGCATCAGAGCCTACTTTCGGTTTTTACCCTTTTTCTTTATTCCGATCGTATACCATTTTTCTGGTGAACAAATAAAAAAAATATTAGTACTGATTTTGCTCCTTATCCTTCTTCAAATCCCATTAGTCTTTTATCAAAGATTTGTAGAGTTTAGCCATTTAGTGACTGGAGATGTCATCACAGGAACCTTCCCGGACGCAGGAATGCTCGCTATCTGTTCGATTATTCCTATAGTTTTCCTTATTACTTCTTATCTAAGAAATAAAATCAGCTTAAAACTATTACTCATTTTAACTCCTCTTTTCATTATTCCCGCAGCACTTAATGAAACAAAAGCCGCCCTTTTCTTTCTACCTCTACTCCTGATTGGGCCCATACTTTTTATTGAAAACCGAAAAGAAAAACTTAAAAAAATTCTCCCAGTTATTATATCGGGCACCGTCTTTATCATCCTTTTTGTTGTTATATATAACATAAATTATAACAGGCATTATGGTGGCAACATTCTAAACATGGTTTTTGAAGAAGGTCATATTGAAGACTATTTAAGCCGTGGTGCAACAACAAAAAGTGATGGTACCAAGGAAGGGGAAGTCGGCCGTATAGATAGCTTCACCCTCCCCTTTCAAGTATTTTCAAACCAACCTATAAAATATCTTTTTGGAGTTGGCATTGGAAACGCTATATCCAAGCACACATCAAAACTCACGGCTGGAAATTACTCTTATAAATTCAGAATGCATGGAGGAAAGATGACTATTGCCTCCCAACTCATATGGGAGATAGGCCTGATCGGCTTATTGATCATTATACTTATTTTCTTTTTGATCTTTAGGGACTGTCTCGCACTCAGACATGGCAATCACACTGAAAATGATATTGCATTATCATGGATAACTGTAATGTTTATTATGCTTATCATGCTATTTTACAGCAATAGTATCGCGACACAGCAAGTCGGTGTTTTATTTTGGTTTTTATCAGGCTTTGTCGCTGCGCAAAGATATCGAAAAGATAAAAAATGGCAGGCTAACCAAAAACATTAAATCATGAAAAAGCGAAAACTACTTATACTTTGTCAAAAGCAGTGGGGATACCACGTTGATACATATAAATACGCAACATTATTAACTAACGAATTCGATATTACATATGTATGTTGGGACTATGGTTTCGATAAAATTGATCATGAAGGCATCTGTGTAAAATATATTTCTCGGAATGGCTCGCTATTGGCACGAAACATTAAATATTTATCCGCAGCTTCAAAAGAAATTTCTACTTCCCAGTGTGATATATGTTTTATAAAATACTTTAGAGGCTGCTCACTGTTAAAAATAATGCATAGAAAGGCCTTGTTTGTATTTGACGTTCGAACAGGGGCTGTTGGAAATAACAGATTAAAAAGAGCAACATATGACTTCTTCATGAAATTTGAATCCCGTTTTTTTCGCAATGTAACCGTCATATCCAAATCACTATCAGTTCGCCTCGGTTTTAAAGAGAAGGCCTATATATTACCGCTAGGTTCAGATGTAATTTCTAAAGTTGACAAGCAGTTCGACTCAATTCGATTATTATATATTGGCACATTGAATGGTCGTGATATTTCAAAAACAATTGAAGGCTTTGGGAAATTCTTACAACATTATGGTAATAAAATTGATGCTATATACTCCATAGCAGGAGATGGCAAAGAGATGCCATTACTAAAAGAAAAAATCCGTTACTATGGGCTGGAGAAAACAGTCCATTTATTAGGACAAATCCCTTTTTGTAATCTCAAACCATTAATGGACTCACATAATATCGGCGTTTCATTTGTGCCTTGCACCGACTATTTTGATTGCCAGCCCGTGACAAAAACATTTGATTATTTATTATCAGGTCTGCCTGTTATTGCAACAGCCACAAAAGAAAACAAGGCTGTTATTCATGAAGCTAATGGTGTTTGCATTAATGACAGCGCAGAAGGCTTTTATAAGGGCATCACCAAAATATGGGAAAACAGGGACTCTTATCAATCCAGAAGTATTAGAGAAAGTGCCAAGTTATATGAGTGGAAACATATCGCTGCTGATTTAATAAAATACTTACACTGCTTAATTGATCATAAATAGAAAAACCTCTACGCAACTCTATTTTCCTGACACATATTCTATAGCACTGGTAAAACCATCAGCCATCTTATAATAATCATTTTTACTCACAAATATTTTCCTTGATGCTTCTCCAAGAAGATTCAAATTCATTGATAAAATTTTCTTCATAGCTTGATAAAGTTCATCGACATTAGCATTTTTTACAACTATTCCATTATCCTTTACAAGATCGTAAGCTGCTCCAACTGCATCAGTGGTTATTACAGGCATTTTCATGCTCATAGCTTCATTAACGACAAGCCCCCACGCTTCATAACTGTTTCTGTAAGTAATAGATGGAAGAACAAATATATCAGCACTACTATATATATCATTAACATCACTAGAGTCTACGCTACCCAAAAACGTGACATTTTCACTTTGCAAATTTTCACATAGCTCAACACACTCTTTTCTGAATGGTCCGTCACCAGCTATTATCAATTTTACGTTATCTGATTCATTTTCGAGCTTTGAAAATGCTCTTATCAAAAAATCAAGCCCTTTCCATTTGATAATTCGGCTTAAATAAATAAATACCACATCATTGGCTTTTACTCTTCTTTTTTGACCATTTGCATACAAATCTTTAGCACATTGAGTAGCCGTGAAAATTTCATCACTTTTTTTCCCAAGCGACAAAGCATAATTATATGAAGCACTTCCCCCAACAAGTAACGCATCAGACTTCAGAATTATTTTGTTTGCTATAGCCTTCCTGAGTCTCTTAATATTTCCCGCAAACGTATTTATATCATAGACAGGCTCCTGCCATTCAAGTATCCATAGAATAAATTTTTTACCGAAAAGTCTCGAATATAGATACGCAACTAATGTTCTTAATGATGTAGATGTGGAGGTAACAACAATATCCGGATTACTACGCACGAGAGAAAGTATATAATTGAGCCATTTAAATAGCGGGGTCTGTATGATGAACCTATGATTATCACCCTTAGGTCGTTCAGCACCAGGATAAACCTTTTTCTTTTTTTCATACAATATAAACAAATCATATCTTTTAGACAAAATACTAAATAACTCATCCCTGTAATGCGCATAACCTGGTTGAATTAATAATACTTTTTTGGCCATTTTATTTAATCTCATTTGAAAGGTTTATTCCGAACCTTTGTAAATCTTTACATCCAATTAAAATCAATGCGAATTCCCTCCAAGATTTTTTCTCTAAATCCTGAGAATTAATCCGATTGCCTTGCTTAATTAGTTACAGAGTGGTTACTATATAATCCATTATTTGATATTACTTAACAAACTATTATACTTGGATTCGTATAATAAGTGCATAACCGACTAAATCCCCCAGTAAAAATTTGCACGATCTCAACAAAATACTTGCGCTGCTTAATTGATCATGAATAGAAAAACCAAGGTTTGTATCATAATGCCCATTCACTGGAGTTTTCGCATGGGTGGCGCTGAATACCAAGTCAAATGCCTCATACAACAAATGTTAAAACATGGAGGTTACGATATCACCTTCATCACAAGAAGTTATGACAGATCATATCAGCCTGATGGTTACAAAATTATTCCTTTGGCAAAAGGGTCTGATAAAAAGCGCGGCCTAATACGCTTAATTTCCGAATACCGTCCTCTTCGACGTATTTTATATCAATTAAAACCTGATGCCGTCTACCAAAGAGATGGGGGTCGCCTAACAGGAGCCGCTGCTTACCTTTCAGATTTGGTTGGCTTTAAACTGATTTGGCATGTTGCCAGTGAAGCTGATGTGCGCCCCTTTATGTTCAAACGCTCACGCTACTTAATATCAAGCTTTGTTGAAAAGAAAATTTTGGAATATGGCATAAAAAACGCACATAAAATAATTGTTCAAACAAAAGATCAAGCACACCTTTTAACTCAAAACTATCAGCGAGAATCTTACGCACTTGTACCTAACTTTCACCCATACCCAGAAGAAAAAACCAACAAATCTAAACCAATAAAAGTCATCTGGCTAGCAAATGTAAAACCAAACAAACGACCCGAAATTTTTCTCCAATTAGCTAAAGCCTTAAGTGATGAAGAAAATACTCGCTTTATAATGATTGGAGCTGCACAAGGTTCTTCAAGATGGCATAAAAAATTACTTAACACTGCAAAAACACTTAACAACTTAGATTGTGTTGGAAAAAAAACACAAAATGAAGTAAACAACATACTTTCAACTTCGCACATACTTGTAAATACAAGTGTGTTTGAAGGGTTTTCTAACACATTTATCCAAGCCTGGATGAGAGAAATTCCCGTTGTTAGTCTAAATGTGAACCCTGATCAAATTTTTGATCGACAATCCCCTTCCATCGGATTTCATACGAAAACCTACGAAAACCTAGTAGAGAAAGTAAGATTATTAATTCGTGATCAGGAGATGCGTATTTCAATGGGGAAAAATGCAAAAAAATACGCACTAAAAACACACTCATTGGACAATACGAATACTCTCTTGGCTCTATTCAATAATAGCGTAAAAAATAAACATGATTTTTAAGAAATTATTCAATCCAGCAATTGAAAAGTCACACTGTCTGAACTATAAATATTACCGATGTTACTCCATGACTTTATAATTTTCAATATCAATATTTCTTTTAATAATTTTAGCAGGACTACCTACAGCCACACAATTATTAGGAATACTCTTCAATACAACTGAGTTTGCACCGATGACGCAGTTTTTTCCTATTTCAATGGGGCCTAATATTTTTGCTCCTGTTGAAATTATAGTGTTATCACCAATTATGGGCACGTCATATTTCTTTGTTGTACCTCCAATCGTGACGCCGCTTCCTATACTAACGTTGTCACCTATAACAGCTCTTTTATGAATAACAACTCCAAGTCCTCCATAACCTAAATCAACATTCTTTCCAATTTTTGTTTCTACCCCTATTTGACACCCAAACAAAAGACGAATAAATAGTTTATTAATCAAGCTTGGAAACAATGGGATGCCAAGCTGTTTCATATTAAATATTATTCGATGTATTGCTAGAAGGGCTTTACTCATTATTAATCTCTAGTATATGTGTATACTCTAACACCTCAACAATTGAATATTATCTCTTATTTAAAATATTCGGTGTCATTAGACTACTACAAGAGTATCAGGATATTTGATATGAGGTTGACACGTTCCGATGACTATGATGGATTATGTCATCATTTGGTAGCATGTGCCCCAATTTTTAAAAAAATTGGGGGTGTTGCATGTAAATTTCAATAGCTCCATAAGTTCTTGCATCTTAATTTTCTTATGTATTGCTGTTCAAAGTCAGACTTATCATACGAATTCAGGTTGTTAGTGGGTTAAATCTGATCGGCTGCATGAATATCGATGTTAAATTCTACTTTATTGATCAACAGTCCAATAACGATATCATGCATTTCATCTGTTTTTGAAAAGCAGATTGTTTTGCGGGTCAGTCGTTTAATCCAAGTTCGAAGGTTTAGGTTTTTTCGTTCAATTTTTTGGGTGTTACGTTTACCGATTTCATGGTTGTCTGGTTTTAGGTGACGCTCATAAGCGCCCCAGTCATCGGTGTAGTAACGGCTGATTTCAAAGGGTTCCAACAAAGCTTTCAACTCTTTAAAAACAACATCTTTACGTCGACCTAATACATACGCCAGCATCGTATTGGTTGCGTGATCAACGCCATACCAGAGCCAGCGTTGATTTCCTTTTTTCCCTACAAATGACCACTGTTCATCCAGCTCTGCCTCTTCACAGACAAGCTCAAGTCTTACTTCTCGTTCTTTATTGGTGTTAAAGCGGGGATTGACTTGGACAAGCATTTTCGCTTTTTTTTAGCGTACTGATCACTGTGTTTTTATTGATTTTAAGGACTCTCGCCGTATCTCGAATACCGCGTCCATTCATTGCCATTTCTACCGCCTGTTCTTTGATTCCTGGCTCACAAGCCCTATAGCGATAGGACAGCATAAATGATTTTTGTTGGATACTCACTATTCTCGCAGCGATAGCAGGGCGCTCCGTGTGTACTCTCTCCTACTTTCTTGATTTCGGGGCTTTTGCACTTCGGGCACTTTATTTCTTGATAGCATTTCATGGCGATTATTATAGAACAATTTCAGATTTAACCCACTACCAAATTGTGAACCAATTGGCACGGTGTTTTTAAACCCAGATCGACTTGAAAATATTGGCTCGGAAATGGCTGGGTAAATATTTAACAAAAGAGTGCCAACTATGTTGACAAACACCGAAACTCTTGTAGTCTCGCATAGGTTTACTTTCCTTTTCTCTTGGTCGAGAACTGAAAGTACACGTTACCGTAGTCTCGGTAAAACCTATATGAGTCTCCCCAGCATAGCTGGGGGTTTACCCAATTGAATTATTCAACCCTAAAAAAATTTATATCACATCTACTCTGGGGTTTGTGTCATTTATGACTTCAGGTTCTAAAAATAGTGGAAACTTATACGTAATCAGGTTAATTTATGAAAAAACTTAAAATTGTCATGTTAGGTGCGCACCCTGATGCCACTGGTGGGATTTCAACTGTTGTTAGTAACTGGATAGAATCCGGAATCAAGTCCCTTGTGGACTTTGATTACATTTCCACTCTGAATGAAAATGCACCGGGACATCAGGCATTAAAATTACATCAGGCTATAAAAGCCTATTTTCACTTCGTTATTCGCTGCTTTAAGCCAATTGATATTGTTCATATTCATTTATCAAGTTATATCAGTTTTTATCGAAAACTTATTTTTTTTACAACAGCCAAATTCAAACAGTCTAAAGTTATTATTCACTTACATGGCTCCGAGTTTAAGGTGTTCTATAATAGTGGAAATAAACTACAGAAAAAATTAATCAGTTGGATGTTCGATAACTGTGACGCTATTATCGTACTATCAGAAGAGTGGAAAAGATTCATAAACAAAATTACTACCAATAAAAAAATTGTTATTATTTACAATGGCGCTTCAACCAATAAATTCAGAGGAAAAATTGACAATGGTGAATATATTGTCATTTCCTTTATGGGACGGCTGGGTAAAAGAAAGGGTATTTATGACCTACTCGAAGCTTTCAAACAATTAACCACGGAATATCCAAATGCAAAATTACTTTTAGGTGGTGATGGTGAGATCGAAAAAGTAGATGATTTTATAAAAAAAAATAACTTGGAAAATTCCGTTCAACTACTTGGATGGATTTCTGGTGAGAGAAAAATTGAGGTTTTTAGAAAAACTGACATCCATGTTCTCCCTTCTTATAATGAAGGTCTTCCAGGATCTATTTTAGAGGCTATGGCCGCTGGAGCTCCTATTATATCTACTCCCATCGGCGGTATTCCTGAAGCGGTTATTGAAGGGAAAAACGGCTACCTCATTAATCCTGGCGATATCTTGGGGCTCAAAGGCGCGTTAGAAAAATTATGCAGTGACAAGGCCTTGAGAGAAAGGATGGGTAAAGAGAGTCTCGCACTTATTGACAATAAATTTAATATCAAAACTATTGTCAATAAGGTTTTTTTACTCTATACCGAATTGAAAAAATAGTAAATTTTTAAAATCCGATATGAGTTTCTACCTCAAGACCAATTTCATGATGACTCTTCCTGTCAAAAATTGACTCACTGACGCGTCCACCCTGTCTGTTTAGCTCCGTATAGCAACTACGCCCACACCTGATTAGCGCTAAAGCCCAAGTAATTTCACTTAATTTCAAGCTCAAGCCCTTTTGGAACTGTCAATGGAGTACTTGGTGATGACTGAGTTCGGTAAGGCGTATTTTTGGGAGCAAAGTTAGATATTGACTTGCCATTAGCAGGTGCAACTTCCTCATAACTGGAATTAACATCACCGATTTTCACTTCATCATAGACAACTGCGCCAGCTTCAGAGTTTCCAGCATACGTACCATATTTCATATCATATATACGCGCCCTTTTTGCTGTACCATCCCCGCAATCACTATAACTTCTTGTGTTGTCTGGAGTCATATACAGATTCACATTTGAACCATTTTTATTAATAACTTGCTTACCATCTATCCATATTTTCCAGAAACCATCACCTTTATCCGAATATTTAAAATTCATTACCACATCAAACCATTTATTTGTTTCATATGGAAATGAGTACGCTGTACGTGTATTCCCTCCAGCAGACCCTTCAGGAAATGCTGTCAGTTGACCTTCAGGTGTTATGCGAATTTCCAGCTGGCCTGATTTCCCTCTAATCAGAAGGAATCCATTTCCACCGCTATATCCACAGGAAACTCCTTTAGGCGGTGCAGAGTGATGCTGATGAAAAACTTTAAATCCTGTATTAGGAAGGTTCGATGGGATGTAAAAGCTATATCCTACCCAATACTCCCGACCCCAAAAAAAACGGCCTGCTGGTTGTGGAACTAATTCACAACGTTTACCTCCATTGGCATCATTCACCATGAGTGCCGCTTTATTGCCATTACGTACGATGCTTCCTTGAATTTTAAATTTCTCATTATAATTGTCGCAATCTAGCCTTGCCTCTGTACTCCTCCCTGACTCAAAATCATCACTAAAAGTAATTGCCGCCTGAGCATTTGGAACAAAGACCAACAAACCAATATAACCTAACCACTTCATAAACAGATCCTTGAATTATTTTGACTAACCACATTTACTATCATACAGTTTACATCCATAAAACGAGAGAGCGATCACATCATCAGACAAAAAGCCAGCAACAACACTCAATTTATGCATTTCCACGCTGGAGCGTGGCAGCGAGAAACAGAAAATGCTGAGTTGATGACAAAATTGCAGGCATCAATGCTTGTGCCCCCTGTGGGTGGGTATGCATTATTAGGTTAACGCTAACCTTGGTGAGGGCAAAATAATCAATCACTATGGCCTTTATTGAAACCCTTTTCCGATAATTTAAAGCTGACACACCTCTCTCTGAGGCGATTGGGCGCAGCGTCTATCTTCCTGACCAACCCCAAGAAGCAAACCAACCCCATAGATCCCACCAATCTGGGCGTCCACCATTACCTACACTTCCTTCTCCTTCAGGCGCTACATCTGCATAACTACTAGCACTATTTCCAATACGGATTTCATCGTAGTATATTTTTCCTTCTCCAGAATTTCCTGGATAAATGCCAAATTGAAAATAATTTTTTCTCTCTTTTAGTCTACCAACAACATCATGCAAATGAACATTTGATCCAGTAATATCAACAACTAAATCGCCATTAATCCAAATCTTGTAAAACCCGTCACTTCCATCTGAATATTTAAAGTTCATTACTATGTCGAACCATTGGTTTTCCACTATTTCCCACTCATGATAAATCTCAGTACCTTCTGCCGCACTATAAGGCGCAGGACTGCCGATTGAGTTATTTACATAATGGTTTAAATTTTCTGGTGGAATTAATCTTATTGCAAATCTGGATTGATCGTCTGATAACCTAATGGTAAATCCATTTCCTCCTGAAGCATAATTCGTCCAGTCTGGATTCCCAATGGGCCCCGGCACTGAATGGTGCTGACTCATTACGCCACCTCCTGTAGGGATATACGGTATCATAAAACTAAATCCCATCCATTTTTCTTCTCCCCAATTAAAGAAACCTCTGTCTTGAAATGTCATTTCGCATCTTGTTCCATGATTTGCCAAACTTTCAAAACTTGCTGCATAATTACCATTTCGAACCTCACTGCTTTGAATAGCGAAGTGATTTTGTGACAGATAACAATTCAGACGATAGTCGACTTCTTCAGTTTGTGATCCAAAATCCTCATAATTTTCGGTAAGATAAACTTGGCTATAGGAAGGATTAGAGAGCAATCCTATAAAAAATAAAAAAGCAATTGTACCTAGAGGTTTGGCTGGTAATCCTTTCATAATATTCATACTGTTTCTCGTAATAATTCTTGGATTAAATTTGTTGATTAACTGTATATTCATGATATTTAACATTCTATCACTCAAAAGAACTTGTGAGATCATTTAGTGCATTGGTATCAAGTTTAATTAAATCAATTGCAAATTTGTGGCTACCACTATTCACCTTCAAGCCTTTTTTAAATCACCTTGCCTTCTTCAAAGACCTGGCTATAAAGAATTTCCGCTTGGGCATTTGGAACAAAGACCAACAGACCGATAATACCTAACCACTTCATAAGAAACCTCTTGAATTATTACGACTCACACATTTTCTACTATAACTATCATACAGTTTACAGCCATAAAACGAGAGCATGATCACAACACTAGATAAAAACCAGCCCCGACGCTCATTTATGACTTTTATAATAATTAATCAATCCATTTGTTGACGAATCACCATCACTCTCTTCACCCTCAACTGAAAGCTTCGGCAAAATTTCTGATGCAAGCTGCTTACCGAGCTCAACACCCCACTGATCAAATGAATTAATATTCCAGACAATACCTTGAACAAAAATTTTATGCTCATACATCGCAAGAAGTGACCCCAGTGTTTTTGGTGTTAACTTCTGAAACATAATTGAATTTGTTGGTTTATTGCCCTCAAAGACTTTATGCGGCAACAGTTGCTCAAGTACTTCCGCCATCATGCCTTGCGCTTCCAGCTCACTTCGAGCTTCATCTTCTGTTTTGCCGCGCATCAACGCTTTTGTTTGCGCAAAAAAGTTAGAAAGCAAAATTGAATGATGCTCACCGATAGGGTTTTGTGGCTCAATCGCAACCAGAAAATCAGTAGGAATCAATTTACTCCCTTGGTGAATCAACTGATAAAAAGCATGTTGGCCGTTTGTTCCAGGCTCGCCCCAAATGATAGGCCCCGTCGAATAATCTACGACATGACCCTGGCGATCCACTCGCTTTCCATTGCTCTCCATGTCACCTTGCTGAAAATAGGCTGGAAAGCGACTTAAGTATTGATCATATGGCATCAATGCATGGCTTTGAGCACCAAAAAAATTGTTATACCAGATCCCCAGCATTCCAAGTATAACCGGAATATTTTTTTCAAACGGTGCGGTTCGAAAGTGCTCATCCATCTCATGTGCACCGTTAAGCAACTCTTCAAAGTGATCCATACCGATATAAAGCGCAATCGTGAGACCTACCGCGCTCCAGAGCGAATAACGCCCTCCGACCCAATCCCAAAAACCAAACATATTTTTAGGGTCGATGCCAAAGTCAGACACCTTTTGAGCATTCGTAGAAACCGCCACAAAGTGCCTGGCAACTGATGCAAGGTGCCCCCCTTGCTGAAAAAACCAGTCACGCGCAGAGTTTGCGTTTGTAATTGTTTCTTGTGTTGTAAAGGTTTTGGAAACCACAACAAACAGTGTTGTCTCATAACTCAAATGCCGAATCGCTTCTGTCAGATGAGTTCCATCAATATTAGAGACAAAATGAACATTTAACCCGTATTGAGAGTAGGATTTCAATGCCTCGGTCACCATAACGGGCCCTAGATCTGATCCTCCGATCCCAATATTGACAATATCGGTGATGGCTTTACCCGTGCAACCCACCCAACTGCCATTACGAACCGACTCTGTGAACTCTCTCATATGCCGTAATACAGCATTCACATCAGGCATGACATCTTTGCCATCCACTAAAACCGGACGATTAGAACGATTACGCAATGCTGTGTGTAATACCGCACGATTTTCTGTAAAGTTAATTTTTTCACCGGAAAACATTCGTTTGATTGCGACACTTAATTCGGCTTGCCGAGCTAAATCAAACAACAAAGAGAGCGTCTCTTCTGTGATACGATTTTTGGAGTAATCCACCAAAATATCATTCATTCGCAATGAAAACTTATCAAAACGCTCAGAATCAGCATCAAACATTTGTCGCATATGCTGTGATGAGATCAACTTTTGATGGCTCATCAAAGCACTCCAAGGCTTTGAGGCAGTTAATAGACTCATTGTATGACCTTTTTTATTCTGCAAGTCTGCTATTTTCTGCGCAGAAAAACCACTAAGATATTCACCTAAAGCTGAGTCAATATGCGTATTACTTCCATGTTTTTCATACATATTTAAAAACCCTCTGAACTGACATCAGTTGCTGAAACATTCAGTGAATGACGCCAAAATTGATCATCACGATCAAACAGGCGATACGTTCCTCTTGGCCCCCAGGAGCCTGCGGGATATGTATTAATAAAATCCCTTTCCATTGACCAGACTTTTAAAATAGGATCAACGACCCGCCATGCCCACTCTATTTCGTCATAGCGCAGAAACAGCGACTGATCCCCATTCATCACATCAAGCAACAGCCCTTCATAAGCATCCGTACCGCGCTCTTTATCTTTACGGTAACTCGCATCCAGACTGACCGTTCGCGTCTCCACTTCAAGCCCAGGCATTTTAACCTGCATCTCCATTTTCAAGCACTCATTAGGCTGTATACCCAACAAGATCCAGTTAGGTGAAACACGGTTCAGATGATTGCCTTTAAACAGGGTCGTCGGCGGCTCTTTAAAGCGAATACAGATCGCTGATGCCCCTTCGGCCATTCGCTTACCCGTACGCAAATAGAAAGGTACACCTTTCCAGCGCCAATTGTCCACATAAAGTTTAAGTGCAGCGTAGGTTTCTGTAGTGCTGTTAGAGGCAACATTATCTTCTTCAAGATAGCCTTGCACAGAGTCACCGTTAATATTACCAGCCTTATATTGTCCACGAAAAGCATGGGCATGGACTGCATTTTGTGTAATTGGACGAATACTTTTAAGGACTTTAACTTTTTCGTCCCGCAAGGATTCATCATCCATCATCGCTGGCGGCTCCATCGCAACCATGGTCATCAACTGTAACAAATGACTCTGAATCATGTCACGTAGCGCACCCGAGCCTTCATAATAATCAGCACGACTGCCAATACCCGCTGTTTCAGAGTGTGTAATCTGAACATGATCAATATACTGGCGGTTCCAAAGTGGCTCCATGAGCAAATTGGCAAAACGAAACACCAACACATTCTGAACGGTTCCTTTACCTAAATAGTGATCAATTCGGTAAATTTGGTGCTCACTCAGATAATTACTTAGTTTTTTCTGCAAAATTTGAGCGCTGAGCAAGTCATAACCAAAAGGCTTTTCAAAAACGACCCGCCTCCAGCCGTGCTGCTCCTCAAGCAACCCTGCCTCACCCAGCTTAGCTGTTGTAGAGCCAAACTCTGCAGGGCGAACCGACATGTAAAAAGCAATATTATTTGAAAATTTGTTATCGCTGTCGATTGTTTCTCGTAATTTTTTAAATGAATCTTCATTATCCAGATTACCTTGAAAGTACTCTAGCCTCGTGCAAAACCGAGCCAAGACCTCCTGATCGACCCCGTCAGGAAATTTTTCTTTCAACATTCCATTGACTTCATCCAACCATTGCTCGCGTCCCCAAGGCCGTCGAGCAAAAGCAAGAATCACCATATGGTCAGGCAAATAGCCTGCACAATCCAATTCAAAAAGGCTGGGAATTAATTTTAGGCGAGACAAATTACCTGTTGCACCAAAGATCACTAATGTGCATGGCTCCATGTCTATTTTCCTCCTGCGCCTTTGATTGCGTGACCACCAAAAGCATTACGCATAACTGAAAGCATTCGGTTGGCGTAACCTTCGCCATCCTGACTGGCAAAGCGCATTTGTAATGCCAATGAAATCACAGGCGCAGCTTCACCTTGATCAATGGACTCAATCACTGTCCAGCGCCCTTCACCAGAATCTGGCACAAAAGGAGCCACAGACTCTAGCTTTTGATCTGATTGAAGTGCATCGGCTGTCAAATCCAGCAACCAACTGCGCACAACAGAGCTGTGTCGCCATAACTCCGAAACTTGCGCCAGATCCAGGTCAAACTCTTTTTTACCACGCAGCAACGCAAAACCTTCAGCAAAAGATTGCATCATGCCGTACTCAATACCGTTATGAATCATTTTGGTAAAATGACCCGAACCAATCGGCCCAACATGTGCCCAGCCACGATCCGGTGCAGGTGCCAAAACCTTTAATGCAGGCTCAACAATGGTTGCGACTGATTTTTCAGCACCGACCATCAAGCAGTAACCGTTATCCACACCCCAAATACCACCCGAAGTGCCCGCATCCATAAAACCAATGCCGTGCTCAGCCAGCATCACGCCTCGGCGCAAACTATCATGATAGTTTGAATTTCCCCCATCAATAATGACATCGCCCTTATCAAGCAAGTCCATCAACTGTTTAATATGAGACTCCGTGGGTTCGCCATCCGGCAACATCAACCAAACCACTTTTGGTGAAGGCAGTTGGCTCACGGCATCTTTCAATGATTTTGCTGCAATCATGCCTTCTTCTGCAGCTAATTCACTAACAATTTCCTGTGATCGATTATGCCCCACCACCTCAATACCACCACGACATAAACGACGTGCCATATTGGCGCCCATTTTTCCCAACCCGATTAAAGCAATTTTCATAATATCCCTCTCTCTCCCTTAAAATTTTCCTGTGACGACGATAAACTCGTAGCGTATAATGGCCGTTCAGCCATTGACTATATTAATGCTCATATAAATAGCAACTTAATAATTCATAAAAACATATAATTCATAAGAACATCATTTCAGGTTTTATCAAAAAAATTAAGTCATTACTATAGCGACCCCTTATCAAAAAATATGATCATAGCAGGGAAAATAATAAACCATGAGTAGAATTCTATTTGCTACCAGCGAAGCATTGCCTCTCATAAAAACGGGTGGACTCGGTGATGTTTCGGGTAGTTTACCTGTTGCGTTGAACTCATCCAGACACAATGTTCGCTTGATCTTGCCTGCTTATAGCATGGCACGCCGTCAGGCAGGTGACTTAAAAGAGGTCGCCAAATTTGAAGTCCCCTCTGCCCCTGCACATGTGCGTTTACTGGAAGGCACACTTCCAGGCAGTACTCTTCCTATATGGCTGATTGATTGCCCCCCCCTTTTCGACCGACCAGGAGGCCCTTATGCAGATCAAGATGGCACTGATTGGTATGATAATGCTCAGCGCTTTGGCATATTTTGTCGAGCCGTATCCATCATTGCAATGGGTCAAATCAGATTGAACTGGAAACCCGATGTCGTACACTGCAATGACTGGCAATGCGGCCTCATTCCACCTCTTATTGCTTCTCAGAAAAACCGTCCGGCGACCGTTTTCACCATTCATAATCTATCCTACCAAGGCCTGTTTTCTCAAAAAGAGTTTTTTGATTTACAGCTCCCTCCTGAGCTTTGGTCAATGAATGGCGTAGAGTTTCATGGCCATTTTTCTTTTATTAAAGGCGGGCTTGCGACAGCGGACATGCTGAGTACGGTCAGCCCGACTTACGCTAAAGAGATTCGTACACCACAGTTTGGTTATGGCCTTGAAGGGTTGCTTGAGCACCGCGTTGATCGTTTAATGGGGATTTTAAATGGTGTTGACTATGCACTGTGGGATCCTAAAAATGACCCTTATATTATAAAACCCTATACATCAAAAACCATTCGTTTTAAAAGTGTGAATAAATCAGCACTGCAAGAGCATATGGGGCTGCCTGCTTCAGAAAACACCCCCCTCATTGGTGTCATTGGACGAATGGTCGAACAAAAAGGGTTTGATTTATTATTAGCCAATATTGATCCATTAATAAAAAGTGGGGTACAGCTCGTTGTACTCGGCAGTGGCGAGCCTCACTTCGAAGAAGCATTTAAAGCTGCCGCCACTCAATACCCACAGAATATATCTGTACAGATCGGCTATGACGAAACTTTAGCGCATCACATAGAGAGCGGCTCAGATATGTTTTTAATGCCTTCACGCTTTGAGCCAAGCGGCCTGAATCAACTCTATAGCTTGCGCTACGGCACGGTGCCCATTGTTCATCATATCGGCGGACTCGCAGATAGCGTGGTTGATGCCAGCGAAGAGAATCAAAAAGCAAAAACTGCCACAGGTTTTGTTTTTAATGAACCCACACCTGCATCTTTATTAACAGCCCTACAGCGTGCCATCGCCCTTTACAAGCAACCCAAAGTCTGGAAACAACTCATGAAAACCGGCATGAAACAGGATTTTAGCTGGAAGCAAAGTGCAAAACAGTATTCAATTCTTTATCAACGCGCTATTCAATATTCCCAACAATAGATAACCCCCTTTATGAACTCACCCTCACGCATCGGTTTTGTCAGCCTTGGTTGCCCTAAAGCACTCGTTGACTCGGAGCAAATCATCACACCACTCAAAGCAGAAGGCTATGAAATCAGCCCAAGCTATGAAGGTGCCGACCTCGTTATTGTCAATACTTGTGGCTTTATTGATGCTGCCGTGGAAGAGTCACTTGATGCCATCGGTGAAGCTCTTGCTGAAAATGGCAAAGTCATTGTCACAGGCTGCCTTGGAGCCAAAGGAGATACTGTCATTGAAAACTTCCCTGATGTCCTCGCGATTACAGGGCCACATGCATCAGAAGAAGTTCTGTCTATTGTGCATGAACATCTACCACCACCGCACGCTCTAGACAATGGATCAATTCCGTCACAAGGCATCAAGCTCACACCCCACCATTATGCTTATTTAAAGATTTCAGAAGGCTGCAACCACAACTGTACATTTTGCATTATTCCTGACCTACGTGGAAAACTGGTCAGCCGTCCATCCAATGATGTGATGGAAGAAGCTGAAAAGCTTGCAGAGGCTGGTGTTAAGGAGCTTTTAGTCATATCGCAAGATACCAGTGCTTATGGAGTTGACACAAAATATCGCACTCATTTTTGGCAAGGTCAGCCCATCAAAACTCGCTTTTATGATCTTACCGCCGCATTAAGTCAACTCGATATCTGGGTACGACTGCATTATGTTTACCCTTACCCGCATGTCGATGATGTGATCCCATTGATGGCCGAAGGAAAGTTGCTGCCTTATCTCGACATACCCTTTCAACATGCCAGCCCGAATGTGCTCAAAAGCATGAAACGACCTGCCCATAGTGAAAATACACTAGAACGCATTAAACGCTGGCGTGAAATATGCCCCGAGATTGCCATCCGCAGCACATTTATCGTGGGTTTTCCTGGTGAAACAGAGAGTGACTTTAATCAACTGCTTGGTTTTCTTGAAGAAGCTCAACTGGACCGTGTAGGCTGCTTCACTTATTCTGATGTCGAAGGAGCAAAAGCCAACACGTTCTCAAATCATATTCCCGAAGACATTAAAGAAGAACGCCTGGAACGCCTCATGACACTTCAGGCACAAGTCAGTTTATCACGCCTAGAGCAACGTATTGGCCAACAAGAGCGCATACTTATTGATGAAGTCACCACAGAAGGGGCATTTGGCCGCAGCCAGCGGGAAGCCCCTGAGGTGGATGGTATGATTTTCCTGCCCAACGAAACAGAACTCACACCTGGCTCATTTATCAATGTAGAAATTACAGAAGCTGATGAGCATGACTTAACTGCAACAGTCATTAAATTGTCATAAAAAGCGACTGTAATAAACGATTTTTATTGAGAGCATAGGCTTATGAGCAATCCGACACTATTACTGATTGAAGATGATGATGGCATTCGTGAAATGATTACTGAAGCTTTAGAGCAAGCTAAATTCATCGTCACTGCAGTTTCATCGGCTGAAAAAGGGTTGAAAAGAATTAAATTGCAGCTGCCCGATGTTTTTATCATCGACTGGATGCTCCCTGGAATCAGTGGCGTGGAAATGGCTAAACGTTTGCGTAAAGAAGAGGCCACACAAGAGACCCCACTCATTCTATTGACCGCTCGTGGTGAAGAGGATGATATCGTTCGAGGCCTCAATGCAGGCGTCGATGACTACATCACCAAACCATTCTCGCCTCGCGAACTCATCGCTCGTATTAACGCATTGCTACGCCGCAGTGGAAAAGGCCTGAATACACGAATACAAGTTGGCAAACTCTGCCTGGACACAGGCTCACACCGTCTATTTATTGATGAAAAAGAGGTTAAAATTGGCCCCACAGAATATCGTTTATTAGAGTTTCTTCTCAATCACCCCGAAAAAGTTTATAGTCGAGAACAACTGCTCGATCGAGTATGGGGTCCTGGTATTTATGTTGAGGAACGAACGGTGGATGTACACATATTACGCTTACGCAAACTGTTAAGCCCTTATGCGCAAGAGAAAATGATCCAAACCGTTCGCAGTGCCGGTTACCGGCTTTCCAGAGACTTTTAGACCCCCCCGATGTCTACACTATGGAAAACTGAACTGTGGCGTCTTCTTGGCGTGATTTGCATCAGCCTCATTTTTGGTCTGGTATTAGAGTCCATCGCATGGTCACTGGCCACCGGGCTTCTTCTTTATCTATTTTGGCAAGCATTGCAAGTCCGCCATCTGGAGCGCTGGCTTGATAACGACCTCACGATTCCACCTTACGAACTAGAAGGAATATGGCATAACCTTGCCTACCGTATTCATCAAAATCGTCGGCGAAGCAGAAAACGCCGAAAACGCATGGCGGATGTCATTCGCCGTTTTCAAAAATCCACGCAAGCACTGCCCGATGCTGCCGTCGTACTCACTTCAAATGAGGAGATTGAATGGATCAACAATGCCGCGACCCGAACCCTTGGAGTCACAAAATCTGATATTGGCCAAAATATTAACAACTTACTACGAAGCCCTGCCTTTCATAAATTTCTTCGCAAAGGTGATTACAGTAAACATCTGGAGATTAATTCACCTCTGGATGAAAATATTTTACTGGATGCGCGCATCCGCCCTTATGGAGAAAACCAACGACTGTTAGTCATCAGAGACATCACGCACATTCACCACCTGATGACCATGCGTCACGACCTAGTTGCAAACATATCACATGAATTACGCACACCATTAACGGTTATTCTCGGTTATCTAGAGATGCTATTAAACGCCCCAGCCGATACTGACTCCCAAAAACTACGTGATCAAATAGCTAAACTGCAATCACCCACCAAACGCATCCAGACCTTGGTGGATGACCTCTTGATGCTCTCTCGGCTTGACACCACTTCAAACGAAGAAAAGAATACCAAGATTGATATTCCCAGTCTGGCTCAGCAAGTCACAGATGAGGCTCAACATATCAGCAATGGAAAACATGTGATTCAATGCAGCATTGAAACAGATACCCACCTCTTTGGCATTAAAGATGAGCTACACAGCGCATTTATTAACCTGACCAACAATGCAATACGTTACACACCTGAAGGGAAAAAAATCAGTATTCGATGGTATCTGAATAAAGATAACAATACGGCCTGCTTTGAAGTCAAAGATAAGGGCATTGGTATTGCATGGGGGCATATTCCCCGTTTAACAGAACGATTTTACCGTGTTGACTCCGGCCGCTCCAAAGCAACAGGCGGAACGGGCCTTGGACTCTCTATCGTAGAACAAATTTTACGTCGCCATGGTGCTGATCTGCATATTGATAGCACCCCTGGTCGAGGCAGTACGTTTACCTGCATTTTTCAAGCAGGATGGCAAAGGTTCCCCTAATGAAAAAAAAGAATATACCTTCAGCGTTACAAGCTTTTTCCAACCTCACTCCAGACACCATGTTAGATGCCATTGAGTCCACAGGTTTATGTTGTGATGGTCGATTTCTAGCTTTGAACAGCTATGAAAACCGAGTCTATCAAGTGGGTCTTGATCAAGGTACACCTTTAGTTGCTAAATTCTATCGCCCCAACCGCTGGAGTGATAAATCCATTCTTGAGGAGCATCAGTTCACACTGGCACTGGCCGAGCAGGAGATCCCCGTCATTCCGCCAACCGTTGACTTGAATGGCAACACCCTGCACCAATATGAATCATACCGATTTGCACTCTATCCTCGTCGGGGCGGACGTGCGCCAGAGCTCGACAACCCAGATCATCTTGAGCAAATGGGGCGTTTCATCGGGCGCATCCATGCCATGGGGGCAACCCAGCCTTTCGAACACAGACCCACACTCGATATTGAAAGCTTTGCCATACAGCCCCGCCGTTTTTTACTTGACCATGATTTTATACCAAGCCACCTACTGGAAGCATATCAATCACTCACCACAGACCTGATAACTCAGATAAAACAGTGCTTCGAACGCGCAGGTGACATTCAATACCTGCGTCTACATGGTGATTGTCACCCTGGTAATATTCTCTGGACAGATGCAGGGCCTCATGTTGTTGATTTTGATGATGCTCGCATGGGGCCTGCCATTCAGGATTTATGGATGTTCCTCTCTGGAGACCGGAGCTATATGACCGCGCGGCTCGCCGATGTGCTGGAAGGTTATACTCAGTTTTATGATTTTAATCCCTCAGAGCTGCACTTGATCGAAGCACTGCGTACCTTACGTATGATTCATTATGCAGCTTGGCTAGGCTCTCGCTGGGACGACCCCGCCTTCCCCCTCGCCTTCCCTTGGTTCAACACACTCAATTACTGGGAAGAGCATATTCAATCACTACGTGAACAAGCAGCACTGATGAATGAACCACCCCTTATCTGGGATTAATTCTGATATTTCTAATTTATGAGTCATACTCTGCCGATGAGTATTGAGATTAATATTCACACTAGGACTCAGCCATGAAAAGTATTTTAGCACTTGTGTTAACTCTGATAATTTCACCCGTTTTTGCAGCCGCAGGTGGCGGTGGTGAAAAAGAGAATGCCATCACCACCGGAAAAATAAACTATTTATTGCTTGAACCCAACTTTGTCGTCAACATTCATGGTAAACGTGGCTTACGCTATATGCAGGCTGCAATTCAGATCATGACTTACGATGCCGCAACAGTCACAGCCCTGCAAACCCATGCAGCGCCAATACGCCACGACTTATTAATGCTGCTCTCTGACCAAAAAATAGAAACCATGCAAAATGCTAAAGAGCGTGAACGTATTCGTCATGAAGCCTTAAAAATTGTCCAGGAAAATCTGGAAAAATATGCCCATATCAGCCCCAACGACACAGTCAAAGACCTAGAGGAAAAAAGCCACCCTGCCGGGGTTCAGGAGCTATATTTTACTGACTTGGTGATTCAGTAAGGAGCTTGAATCAACCGTTTGAACGCCGCATAAAAATACGGAACAGCAGCGGCACGACAAACAGTGTTAATAGTGTAGAGAAACATAGCCCCCAAACAATCGCTGTCGCCATTGGCCCCCAGATCAGTGACTCTCCACCGAGACCAATCGCCAGTGAAAACAGACTGGCAATTGTCGTAAACGTTGTAATTAATATAGGAACCACACGCCGACGCGCCGCATAGATGGTCGCATGCGAGACACTCATACCCTCTTTCAAACGTGTATTCGCAGCAGCAATCAGCACAATCGCGGCATTCACTGCAATTCCTGCCAATGCAATCACGCCATACATCGTAAACAGACTCAGTGGGTTTTGTGTAATCAACAATCCAGCGACCACTCCAATAAATGCCATCGGTACGGTTGCAAGAATAATCAATGGTTGAAAATAACTCTTAAACTGCGTTCCAAGCACCAGATAGATTAAGCCAATACCCATTAAAAACAACATCGCCATCGCATCAAGACTCTCCTGAATATCATCCAGCTCACCGCTGAAATCAAGGCTGATATTGGGGTATTTCCCCTGTGTGCCTTCCCACTGTTCCATGATCCATTGATTGGCTGCCACCGTATCTGTCAGGCTTTTATCAATATCCCCTTCCACTGTAATTGTTCGACGAAAATTATAATGGCGAATCTGCCCCATTCCCGTCGCTCGATTTTGATGCACCAATTCACCGAGCGCAATACGGCCTCGCCCTTCGCTCATGGGCAGAGTATATTCGAGCAACTCATCCAGTGAACGGTAAGTTTTTGGCTTTGCCCGTACCCGTACATCCAGTGTTTCACCTGACTTTTGCATACTGGCAACGACTTCACCATCCACTAATAGACGCAGTGTTCGGGATATCGTTTGAGGATCAATGCCAGCACGACGCGCCGCATCCAGATTGACTTTCAATGTCAGTTCAAGCTGACCCGGATTATCGTCATCGGTGACATTAAGAATGGCTTCATTTTTTGTCAAAATCGCTTTGAGATCGGCCACCGCCAAACGCAGTTCAGCCATATCATTGCCACGCACTTTCACACTGACCGGTTTGGCACTCGGAGGGCCACCCGCCAGCCGCAGAAAAGAGATTTTTAACGGCCCCACCGTGCTTAAAACCTCTTCCCGCATGGCATCCATAACATCATCCACGCCCCGCATCTCTTCTGTTTTGGGATTCAAAGAGACAATAATCTGGCCGTAATGGTCTCCAAAATAGGGAGCCATCTCAGTAAACATTTGCCCACTGTAACTGGCAAGGGCACGGACCTCTGATTCATCCGTATTGGCTCGAACTTTATTTTCAATTTCCAGCACTTTATTCATGGTTTTATCCAGAGATGTGCCGGGAGCCATTTCAATATTGACGTAAAAAAGACGCAGCGGATCACTGGCGAAAAAATCCATTTTCACCCAGCCCGCAGACATCGCATAAACCGATAGACCAAAAAGAAATACCACGAAAGTCATGATTCGTATTGGATAACGCATTGCGCGTACCAGCAAGCGTGTGTATTTAATTCTTATGTTATGCAACAAAGCCGTACGATAAGGCTGAATACGTGATGGTTTTTGACTGCCAACACCGCCGGCCATCACATGTGCTGGCAACATCCAGTAGGCTTCTATCAAACTGATCAATAGCGCCACCGTCACAACGAGTGGGATAATAAACATAAATTTACCGACAATCCCTGGCAATAACATCAGGGGCAGGAAGGCGCAGATGGTTGTCAGCACGGCGGTCGTCACTGGCGCTACTACTTCACGAAAAGCCTCTACGGTCGCTGTTACGACATCAGCGCCTCGCTGCAAACGGTAATAGATCGCTTCCACCACGACCACGGCATCATCCACCAACATTCCCAGTGCAATCACCACGCCCAGCAGTATATTCACATTGAGCGTCTGCCCCATATTACTCAGCAGCCAAAACGTTCCCATCAATGTAAAAGGAATGCCAATCGTAGTAAAAAATGCGATACGGCTGCCCAGAAAAACCCATGTGACAAAAAGCACCAAAATCAAACCCAGCATTGCATTCGTCTGCATAATGTTCAACGCAGTACGGGTAATATCGGTTTGATCATCAATGAGTACCAGCTGTACACCTGTACTAGAATGGTATTGATTACGGCTTTCAATATATTCGGTAATACGTTCAACAAGTTCCAGCGTATTGGATTCCGCCTGTTTGGTGATGGATAGCATCACTGCATGTTGTCCATTATAGCGAACCAGTCGAGTCGCTTTTTCTCTGCCATAGACAACTTCAGAGAGTTCACCCAGCGATACTTCACCTTGAGTCTGATTAACCGGTAATTGCGCCAAATAATCAGGGCTGCTTTCACTGCCCTGCATCCGCACCAGCCACTTTTGATCGCCGACATGCAGGCTGCCTGCGGCCGTATCCTTATAATGTGAACGCACCGTATCCGCTAAAGCAGCGGGGCCAATGCCGACACTGGCCAAACGCTCAGGGAAAAAATTGACTTGCAGTTCCGGGGCTAATAGAGCGCTTTCCATCACCGCATCAACACCGTCCATCTGTTCAATATCTGTTTTTATATTTTCAGCCTGACGACGTAAATTTTCATCATTCGCAGCCCCTGTCACCACCAGTGCCGCCGAAGGAAATGCATTCGATGTCGTGATCTCCATGACATCAGGCGTTTCAGCATTTTCAGGCAGCTCATCCTCTTTACTTTGCAGCTCTCGGCGCAGATCATTTAAACGTTTATCAAACAGGCGCTCATCAATATCTTCAAAACGAACTAAAATACTGGAAAAACTGTCACGACTGATACTCGATACAAATTTTACATCAGGCACCTTGCGAATCGCCTCTTCCAGCACATCGGTAACTCGTTTTTCAACATCTTCTGCCGTCGCATTCGGCAAAAAAGTGGTGATATCAATCCAGTTAAAATTAATGGTTGGATCTTGCTCGCGCGGCATCATCATATAAGACGAAGCGCCCATGATTAATACCAGAACAAATGTCAGGTTGGCGAGCACATGGTTTTGTAAAAATCGTTGATACATACTTATCTCACCCGATTAATGCGATCACCATCATTCAAACCATAGCGCCCTTCAGTGATCACCCATGCATTTTGTGGCAGATCAATCCGTAGTGGCCGACCCTCCAATGCATCCGGTATTTTATAAAATTTTGCAATACCATTTTCAGCCACAAACATTCCCAGACTGCCACCTCTCTCCATCAAAAAATCAGCAGGAATAACGGCCTGAGAATCCTTCCAGATCAAACGCCCGCTTTGACCGGGTAAAGGCCGTTTTTCTACAAAAATCAAACGTGCATCACGACTTCGCTGCAAAGGCTCAACCACGCCCACGACGATGCGTAATTTGACGGGATAAACATGGTCGTTACTACGAAATTCAAGTTGACTGGCTTGCTGCAATAACTCGACTTGCTGAGCCATCACTTGAGCGGTCACTTCCAGGCTTTTTTGCCCAGCATCAATGACTTTAATCAGAGGCGTACCAGGATTTGCAAGCGCACCCACACCGCTTAATCGATCCAGTACAATGGCATCAAAAGGAGCACGAACAGTGCATTTTGAGATGTTGCGCTCAGCGATATTGATTCCAGTTTTTTGTACAGATAACTCGGATTCCAGTCCTGCCAGTTCCATCTGATTCTGCTCTAATAACTCTTCAGAAATATTTTGCTGACTTTGCAAGCGCTCTGCTCGTATCAAGCGCTGCTGCGCAAAATCGTGGCGTGCTTTCACACCTGTCAAACCCGCCTGTGCTTGCTGAAGTGCCAGTTTGTAATCACCACAATCCAGACGAACCAATGCCGTTCCTTTTTTAAACTGTTCGCCCACTTTTGCATTTAAATGGGTAATGCGCGCACTCAGCTCCGCGCTCAGTGTGCTTTCATTCAAGCTTTCAACCGTTGCGGGTGCAGAGTATTCAAGATAGAAAGCCAGCTCTGAAAAAGGAACTGCCTTTACTTTAGTCGCCTCACCTGCCCAGGACAGTTGTGGAATGAATAGAATTAATGCGACAACTAACTTTAAATTTTTCATCTGTAAATTTTACCATTGTGAAATAGGCTTAGTTAATAGTGATAACGGCACTGAACAACAACGATAGCCTTATCAGTGACTTTTTGGAAAACAATCTTGCGTTACTGCAACTAACTGATAGCTACCGTTATGACCCAGAAACAAATGGGTTGATTAACTCGATCCCGCACTCTTCAAAATCTTTAATATTCCTTGTTGCAACTACACACCCTTTCGCTCGGGCGATGGCCGCAATTTGACCATCCAAATCAGATAGAGGGCGGCCAATTTCTTTTCGATATCCTTTAATATCACCGTAAACCTGAGCTGCTGCTTCATCAAAAGTCAAAATACGAGATTTAAAAGCCATTGTAATGAATTGTTTAAATCGATCATTAAGCAATTGACGCCTTTTACCCACTGGCATAATTCGAAGCCCAAACCCAATTTCAGCTATGGAAATCGTGGTTAAATATAGTGTTACTGAGTCTTGGGCGTTGAGCCATTCAAGTACCGATTTTTTAGGGCATGATGTCATAAATTCCGAGATAATATTTGTATCTAAAATAATCACTCGGGAAATTCCATGGGTTCAGATGCCTCACGCTTTGGTAGTATCAGCTCATCTCCACCATAAGCCGGACTAAAAAGACTTACGGCAAAATCCCCCATTTGTTCTGGAGCCGCCACTGCACGCTTTAGTATCTGCCTAACCTCTTCCTCCATCGAAACGCCATGACGCTCTGCACAAGCTCGTAAAAGCTCCACCGTTTCATCATCAATCTTTCTTACACTCAAGTTTGCCAATGTCGCTCTCTATTAATCATAATAACAGCAAAAATGATAGCACCTGCCAGCATCGACATCAACACTACCGGCGTTTAAAAAGAGAGCTACAACCAGAAAATTCATAAATCGCAACAAAGCCTTCGAGCCCTTGTGGGATCAAAAAAGAGGCGGTAACTTTTGGTTGGCATATACAGGTTAAGAAAAGACAACCAGCAACCGACAACACCTACTAGAAACTCAAGGAAAAGTCTGCTTATGGAAAGCCAAAAATATGTTAAAACTGCACAGATTACCAATCTGTCTGCACCGATCGCGGCCGCTTTATTAAAAGATAAGATTTATCAAAAAAATATGGCGGGAGTCATTTTCTTCTGTTCACCCAATTACAATCTGGAATTGCTTGGAAAATCACTTGAAAAACACTTTGATTGCCCCGTTATAGGCTGCACAACAGCCGGAGAAATTGGAGAGAACTATACTGATAACAGCATTGTTGGCATCAGTTTTTCTTCTAAAGCATTCAAACTCACCCCGACACTCATTAAAGATGTCAGTCACGTCAACTCTGAAACCATCGAAAAACTCAAAAGCACGAGTAACACCCTTTCTGCATTTAAGAACAAAGTCGGTTTTTTATTGGTTGATGGCATGTCAGCTAAAGAAGAGTCTGTGATCAACACGATATACAATATATTTTCTCCGCTTCCAATCATTGGAGGATCCGCAGGTGATGGAATGAGGTTTGAAAAAACATTTGTATATTCAGAAGGTATCTTTCATCACAATGCGGCTGTTTTTACAGTGATAGAAACCCTATTGGATTTTGAAATATTCAAACTGCAACATTTTTCGCCCTCAGATATTGACTTTGTCATCACTCAATCTGACCCTGAAAAGCGTATTGTTTATGAAATTGATGGTGAGCCTGCAACTGAATACTTTGCATCACTCTTTAATATCCCCATAGATGAACTCTCTACAGAATCATTTACACAGCATCCCACCATGCTGAAGATCGGCAGCGAATGGTATCTCCGTTCATTCACAGTGGTCAATAGTGATGGTAGCCTGTACACAGCTTGTGCCATTGAAAATGGAACACCACTGACATTAGGCAAACCTGAAGACATCCTCCAGTCTTTAGAAGAGCAAATATCGCAGTTAAAACAAAAATTCTCAAACATTCAGCTCACGCTCGGTTGTGATTGTTTATCTCGAAAACTGGAAATTACAGCCTGTGATTTAACTGCAAAAGTAGAAGAAAAGTTAAATCAAATTAATCTTTATGGTTTTAATACATACGGTGAACAATATAACTCCATTCATGTCAATCAAACTCTTACAGGCATTACCTTTGGAACCAAGCGCAGATGAACTTACCTCAAGAAGAAGCCACATCACCACATAATTGCAGTGAATGTGAACATATAAAGTCATTAGAAAAACAGATAAAAATTAATGATGCGCTCAAAGATCGAATCAAAAAAAGCCTTCATTCGGCTCAAGACTCTTCATCAGTTTTTGAAATGAATATACGCCTTCAGGAAGAGATTAAACGACATACAAAAGTCTTATCGGAAGCAAAGGAGACTGCCGAAGAGGCCAATCATAGCAAAAGTGAATTTTTGGCCAACATTTCACACGAGCTAAGAACACCGATGCATGGAATACTCAGTTTTTCAAAGTTTGGCATGGATAAACACACAAATATCAGTATAGAAAAAATTGGCAGCTATTTTTCAAAAATAAATAGCAGTGGAAAAAGACTTTTATTGCTGCTGAATGACCTGCTTGACCTATCCAAACTTGAAGCGGGGCAGATGAAACTTCAGTTAAACCGAGTCAATTTAAAACAAATAGTATTCAATATTAAAGAAGAGTACACGACACTACTGAGTGAACGACAAGTACAAATGAAGGTTCATCACGAAAACAGTGTTCCAATAGAAATTCAATGCGATGATGGAAAAATTACACAAGTGTTACACAACATTGTTTCTAATGCATTTAAGTTTTCACCTAAAAGCTCAACAATCAATATCAACATCACCTCCAGTACCCTGGAAACTGAAGGTGATGCCACACCCGCAATAAAAGTCTCTATATCAGATGAAGGTGCGGGAATTCCTGAAGGTGAAACTGAGCTTATTTTTGATCAATTTGTACAAAGCAGCAAAACAAAAAGTGGTACGGGTGGAACGGGGCTTGGCCTGGCTATATCCAAAGAAATCATTGCTCTTCATCATGGTAAAATATGGGCCGAAAATAATGAAGAGAAAGGCGCAATGATTTCGTTCTTAATCCCACAGCAACAAGACTAATATTATCTTGCAGGCGGAAGTTCATCAGGGTCAATATGTACATCAATCAATGTAGGACCAGGGTAACGGCATATTGCCTGAATATCCAAAGCCGCCAAATCATCGGCTGAAGACACCTCAAAGGCTTGAGCGCCTATTGCTTTAGCAATTTGGCAATAATTCACTGTGGGCAGTTCACAGCTCGTCTCTTCAATACCAACTATCTTTTGACCATGCTTTATCATACCCAACTCACGATCATTCAATAATATAAAAGTAATATTCAATTTTTCCTCAACTGCGACCGAAATTTCCTGCCCACTCATTAAAAAGCTACCATCACCAACAATGCAAACGACAGATTGATTCAGGTTGCCCATCGCTGTGCCCACAGCCGCCCCAATAGACCAGCCCATTGAAGCAAAAGCAAAACCCGTTCTTAGCACTTCATTACCACAAGCTCTGCTTTTTGTATCAGGCGACGCGTAGGGGTGTAAATAGTGGATCGCCCAAATGAAGCCATTTCCGGTATCCGCAAGAAAGCGTGTATTAGTTGGGAATAAGCGAGATAACTCGTACATTAAGTGTTGTGGTTTTATAAGGGGCGCATTATTATTGTTCACATAGCCACTTTCATCTTCAACACTAAAATAACGTTTTACCGCCCAGCTTCCTTGGCTTTTCAAACAACGTCGATCTTTTCCGGTACGCTTTTCAGCTTCATCATGCAACGATATCAGTTGACAGTTTGCCCCATTTTCTCTCTCTTTACGCCTTTGTTGGCCACTTCGCCGATCAAAACTTATGACATCCAGTGGCTTATTCACATCATTACCAACACTCATCGGTTGATGGCCTGCTTTGACACATTTGATGAGTTTGCCAAAGATTTCAAAAAGATCACCGCATGTGTGTGAATGAGCCATAAATGAACGAGAAAAATATTCTGTCGTCGAGTCGATATGCATTACTTTGTCCGATAAAATATGAGCCGACCACCCCCCAGTATCAAGCTCATTAAAATCGGCACCCACAGCAATAATGCGCTCAAGTGAACTGCTCTCCAATATTTTTTTAGCATCAGAATGCCCCCCCAGCCCCACGACACCTCTAAATTGCGGGTGGTAACTTTTTGCAAAGCCTCGGCCTTGTGGTGTCGCAACCACAGGTATTCGGGTGAGCGCGGCAAACTCAAAAATAGCATCAATTGCTGCACCACTACGCTTGCCGATCAATATAACGCTACTCTTTGAGTGAGAAACTTCATTAAAAATTTCATTAATTTCTGCATCGGACGTGTGATATAAAGGCTTTTTGGAGATTAATGACTTCAAGTCATATACAAAGCCATCGTTTTGAATAGCATTCCAACCAACTTCTCTGGGAATACTCAAGTGAACTGGACCAGGAATAGGCCCAAATGCGGTTGTAACTGCTTGAATAAGCTTGCCTTCAAGTTGTGCCGAGTGTGACACCAAAGTGCTATAGCGTGTACATTTTTGAAACATACTGACAATATCAATTGAACTGCACGATGATTCCTGAATTGCTCCCAACCCCAGCGAAGGGAGTGGTGTTTGCCCTGTAATCACAAGCATCGGGGTACGCTCTTCATAAGCAGAAGCAACCCCTGTAATAATATTAGTCGCACCTGGACCTGCTGTCGTACAACACACACCCAGCTTACCCGTTTCCCTTGTATAGCCTTCTGCCATAAAAGCTGCACCCGTTTCATGGCGCGCAACAATCGCTCTCGGCCCACCCATCCGTTTACTGCGGGCAAGCGAATCATACAACGGCTCCATTGCATTGCCGGGCACACCAAAAACATACTCCACACCAATCTGGTGTAAATAATCAACAATAAGGTCTGCCACACTTTTTTCATGGCTTCGAATAGCCGCTAAATTGGATGTCATTTCATCAAGTCCTTTTGATTTGTTCGAAAATATGCAAGTGAGACATTGACACCAAGAGGGTCATCTAAATCAGATTTTTTGTCTCAACCAAGATCATAGCGTAATGATAGAAAAAATAAAGCATCAGCATATTCTGGAAAAACCAACACCAGCAATTAACGACTCAGTAAATTTAATTTTGCTGACCTCATTATGACGACTGGCACTCAAGACAACACATAAATGAGCCGCTATTAACCTCATAATAAGTCACCTTAAAATTCAGCTATGACCATTAAACATAAGTTATTCCTGCTCTCGGCCGCCATTACTGTTGCTGCTCTTTTCCTGCTCGCTCTACAGCAATACAATACGCAACGTTCCGACCTCCTGCACCGTGGTGTTACCACTTTGCTTGATGTGGAAGCCGATATGCAGAGCATCTTTGCCATTGAGCAAAACTATCTACTCACCCACAGTCAGGACTCGCGCAGCTCCTTTTTCCAAAAACAGCAGCACATGGCTGAGGAGCTACAAGAGCTCTCCGAAATCATGAGCGAACTGAGCATGAATACAGCCCCTCTCGACGAGCTCCAGCGAGACTTAAATATCTCAACATCACACTTCAGCGCACTAGAGCACCTCGTGCGGACCATTGGCATCAATGAAAATAAAGGCTTACGTGGCATCCTGCGTCAATCAGCCCACCGCGTAGAAGAAATACTTCAGACCACCAACAACTATCACCTGCTCACCCACCTGCTTATGCTGCGCCGCCACGAAAAAGATTTCCTGTTGCGCCTGAACAATAAATATGTTGACAGATACGATCAGGCCTATAAATCTCTGCTAAGCACCATGGAACAGAGTGACCTGGATCCAACCATACGCAGCGAAATAAAGCACTATATTGATTCCTATGCTGAGAGCTTCCATCAACTGGTGAACAGTAAGCGTCAGCTTGGACTGAGTGAAAGTGAAGGTCTGCGTGCCGAGCTAGCCAACAGCATTCAGCAGGCACTACAGCGCCAAGGCACCCTGATCGAAACCACCCAGACGACCATTGAAGAGGCTCGGTCAGCCACAAAAAAGATTATTTTCATATGCACCCTGATACTGATCAGCATCCTCATCGGCATGACCCTGCTATTTTCACGCAATATTACGCGTAACTTGTCGCGCATCACCCATGCCATGGAGCAGGTGGCCGATGGCCATGCAGCGCTGAGTGCCAGCCTACCCGAAGATGGCCGCGATGAAACAGCGCAGATTGCCCGTGCCTTCAATCGCTTCACAAAAAAGCTGGATAACACCGTGCAACAAGTGTTGATGGTCGCCACCAACCTATCACAAAGCAGCCTGAGCACGCAGAAGATTACTCAAGCCACCAGTAGCTCAATTGAGGAACAGGTTGATGCCATTACGCAATTAAACGATGCCATCGGACAAATGGCCAGTAGCACACAACAGGTACGCACCGCTATTAATGCAGCCAGTGATACCGCGCAAGAGGTTCAACAAAAAGCCACCGAAGGTCGAATTGTGGTCGACAGCGCCATCAATGGAATGCAGGAGATGCAGACTGAAGTCAGCCATTTAGAAAAGAGTATCAGCGCCCTGACTGGGCATCACGAAGATGTCGGGCAGGTTCTGGACATGATCGTCACCATATCCGAGCAAACCAATTTACTGGCTCTCAATGCCGCCATTGAAGCCGCCCGAGCGGGTGAATATGGCCGTGGTTTTGCAGTCGTTGCTGATGAAGTGCGCGCCTTGTCGCAACGTACTACCGAAGCTACAGATGAAGTCCGTAAACTCATGGACACGATCCGTGCGGGCAATCAAGAGGCCGTTTCACTGATGGCTCGCAGCACCAAAGTTTCCGCACGCAATCTGGAGCGTACCCACGCTGCAGGCGAGACCTTTGCTATCATTACCAACGCCGTCAGTGACATCAACGAAAGCAACGTGCAGGTCACTATCCTCGCCGAACAACAATCCAGCCTGGCCAACGAAGTGCGCGACAACATCCATCAAATTCATCACAGTGTGCAGGATTTATCCGATCTTGCACGCAAAAATATCTCCGACAATGGTGATTTGTCACAATTTTCCGTGCAACTGGAATCACTGGTCGCAGACTTCTCCAGCACCCCAGCAACAAAGAGCGACAACACCCGCTCAGAAGCAGAACTGCCTGAAAATGTAGAGCTATTCTAAAGTCAGTACAACGCGTTGAAAAAACAGTAATCGGGGCAGAGCAACATTAAAACCTGCGACTGATATTTTTCTTGCACGTACATTCGTATTATGGGCAGCAATATGCAAAACTTGTTGCCCAAATTCTCCACGTGACTGAGAGCCCCATGAGTACAGACTTTTCAAGCTTGCCGCTAAGCCCCGAGATGTTGAGCAATCTCACCTCGTTAAATTACCAAATAATGACGCCCATTCAGGCGGCCAGTCTGCCTTTATTGTTGCAAGGTAAAGATCTCATTGCCCAAGCGAAAACCGGCAGTGGTAAAACTGCAACCTTTGGTATTGGCTTGCTCCATAAATTAAATGCAGCTCAATTCAAAATCCAGGCACTGATCATTTGTCCCACCCGAGAGCTCGCCGACCAGGTTGGCAAAGAAATTCGGCGCTTAGCGCGAGCCACCCCCAATATTAAACTGGTGAGTCTCTGTGGTGGCAAAGCCTTTGGACCACAAGTGGGATCGCTTGAACATGGCGCTCATATCGCCGTTGGAACACCGGGGCGAATATTGAAACATTTGAAAAAAGACACACTGAATTTAAACTTCATTGAAACCTTAGTGCTTGACGAAGCAGACCGAATGCTCGACATGGGTTTCTATGACGATATCGCCACTGTGATCGCCAAAACACCCACCGAACGGCAGACCTTACTCTTCTCCGCCACCTACCCTGACTCAATCAAAACAATGAGTCACCGCTTTCAGCGCAACCCCGAAATGGTCACCGTTGAAGCCACTCACAGTGACAGCCACATCAAGCAACATTTTTATGAAATTGATAGAAACCAACGCATACATGCGGTCACTACGCTACTGGCCAAACACAAACCTGAATCCACTATTATTTTCTGTAATACCCGCCTTCAATGCCAAGAGGTGGTGATTGAACTACAACATAGTGGCTTTGAGGCACTTGCACTGCACGGTGATTTAGATCAAAAAGAGCGAGATCAAGTTCTCGTTATGTTCTCCAATAAAAGTTGTCCTATTCTTGTCGCAACCGATGTTGCCGCTCGTGGTCTGGATATCAAAGACCTCCAGGCCGTCATCAATTTTGAACTGTCGCGCGACCCTGAAATACATGTTCACCGCATTGGCCGTACCGGCCGCGCAGGCAATAAAGGTATTGCGATCAGCCTCTTTACGGCGGCCGAAGCCGCTCGGATTAATGCATTAGAAGAGTACTTGAAAACCTCTATCAAAATTGAAAGTTTAAACAATAATACTGAAGCCAAAGAAGACCCCAAACAGCAAGCCCCTATGGTTACTTTTTGCATTGATGGCGGTCGTAAAGATAAAGTCCGCCCTGGGGACATACTGGGCGCACTGACGGGCGATGGTGGCATCGCAGGCAACAAAGTGGGGAAAATTGATATATTTGATCGTATTGCTTATGTTGCAGTTGATCGCAGCATGAATCGCAAAGCTTTTAAACAGCTATCGGAGGGCAAACTCAAAGGCCGTCGCTTTAAAGTGAGGGAACTGGAGCTGTTTTAGGCCTTATTTTAGAAGAGCGTTATGAATCTGAGGACGCTCGGGGTATATACTACCCAGCACTATTCACACGGAGCTATATAAATGTACATTGCAATGAATCGTTTTAAAATCAAACCAGGCTGCGAGCAAACTTTTATTGATATCTGGAAAAACAGAGAAACCCATCTTGACAGTGTGCCTGGATTTAAAGAATTTCATCTGTTACAAAATAAAAGCCACGATGAATATACTTTATTTGCGTCACACACCACCTGGGAATCAAAACAAGACTTTATCAACTGGACTGAGTCAGAGCAGTTTCGCAAAGCTCATGCTGGGGCGGGTGGAAAAAGCAAAGAGATCTACCTTGGGCCACCACAATTTGAAGGGTTTGAATCGATTGTATCGTAAGAATAATATCGCTATATTTTTTTAACACCCACCCCCAGCCACGCATCAGCAGCTAGAGAGGTGGGTGTGATGGGGAGTATTTTTTCCAGATATTCCAATGCCAATCGCTCTTTCTTGAGCCACTCAGTTTCACCCATAGAGTTTTTCATCATCACAATAGGTACGCTCCCCAGCACCATACCATCCCAAAATACTCGGACTGATTCAACAGAAAACTCTTTGCGCATACGTTGAATACGGACATCATGAAACCCAGCCTCTTGAAGCTCTTTTTCAAACACCTCTGGGTTTTCCAGTGACTCCATCACCGCTTCTGGTTCTGGCAGGTCGGGCTTGATTGCACGCAAAGCACCAAACATCGCTTTCATCACAGGTGACTGCTCAACAGGCGCCCAACTACTGACTGCAATTCGTCCTTCCGCTTTCAATGTTCGATATATCTCAGAAAATCCTTTGCAGCGATCAGGAAAGAACATCAAGCCAAACATCGAAAATGCAGCATTAAAAGAGTCATTTCCATAGGGTAAAGCCTGGCCATCACCGTGAGACACCTGAATATTATTCAACCCTGAATCATTAATTTTGTTATTAAGAATTGAAAGCATTGATTCTGAAAAATCGATGGCATGTACCGATGCCACTTGCTTTGAAACCATGAGAGAAACCGTTCCTGGGCCACAAGCCACATCAAGTACTTTATCCCCTGTTTTGAGCTCCAAACTGGAAATGGCCTCTTCAGCATACTGGCTCAGCATTAGCATAGTCGTATCTGCATAACCATTTGCGACCCGATTCCATGGATCAGGCTCTGCTAACATATTAGGTTTTTCACTCATGATTTTCTTCTCGGAATAATTGGGGTCACCCATTATTTACTTCTTATAACGCTCAACCCACTCAGGATCAAATTCAGTTTGATTTAACTCTAATTTCAGCTCTGTCATTTGTCCCTCAACTTCTTTTTTCTCCGCCACAATATCGATCAGTGCAGAACTGTTGGCTTCGAGCTTATGCATGTGCTCTAACCCAATGTAGTAAAAGCGCATGACTTTTAAGGCGTGTAGGTCACCTTGTTTCGCGGCCTCTTGTACTTGTTTAAGAACATTGGTGATGTGCATTAGGCTACGTTTTAATTGCCAAGCGTATATCGACTCTTTCATCCAAGGCTTATGGGCAAAAAATTTCTTTATGATATAAGCGGTGAGCATAAGTCCAACAAAGGCACCCATAAAATTTAAGACCATTTTATTATTAGATAAGTTGCCTAAATAGTGAACGGTAAGGCTGGCAAAGCCAAAGCCAATGACAATAAAAGCCGCCATAATAATCAGCGTAGCATTACGGGTTTTTTTACGGTAATAAGCGGGATCCATCGGTTCGATTTTAAACATGCTTTAGTATTTCCCTGGTTTTTTTAATGGCGGGCACTTTACCGTGTCAATGCTGTGATTACTATTTTCAGAGATTACAAATCAAAATAATTGCAATAAGTAATTGGGGTCACCCATTTATTGTTCGATCTCTTGCAGTGTATCGCAGACTGAGGTTCATTATCGACCCTAAAGAGTTCTTCTAAACTTCACAATACTGGCAATAATAAATATAACAACAAAACCCAGCAATGCAGCAAAAGCATAGAACAGATCCGAAAATTCAGTCTGTTTGATTAACAAGCCACGAATAATTTCAACAAAGTAGGTAAATGGAATGGCGTAACTGATGGTTCTTACCGCTTCAGGAATCGCTTCTATCGGAAAAATAAAGCCAGATAATAAAATTGAGGGAACAATGATAAAGATTGCAATGAACATCGCCTGTTGTTGTGTTTTTGCAATCAAAGAGATGAGTAGCCCCAAAGAGATCATCACGGCGACATAGGTCAGCGCCAAAACAAACAGAAGAAAATGAGACGAAGGTTGAGGCAAGTCGAACAAAAGCCACCCTGCACCAAGAATAAAATAAAAATCGAGGAGCGCAATAATAATATAGGGGATCAACTTTCCAAGGATCAGTGTTGTTTTACTCAGAGGTGTGACCAGCAACTGTTCAAGCGTTCCCTTTTCCCGTTCACGCACCACTGAAATGCCCGTGAGTATCAATGCGATCTGCATAATCAAAACACCAATGACACCCGGCAGAAAAAACCAGGTCTCTTTTTCATCGGGATTAAACAGTATGACCGTATCCATGATGAAAGGATCTTGAGCTATGACGACATTTTCTGCATCGGCACCTGAGAAATACATATCATTGGTGACACCTTCATCCGTGATGCCCCCAGAGTGATATTTCATTGCCGTTGTGAGTGATGGCATGGTTCCATCAACATAAAAGATGATATGTGGCTGGCTATTTTCGGTGATTAATGACGAAAAATCCTGATCGATATATAACCCGGCCTTTGCTCGACCTGATCTAATCTCCTCAATAATTTCTTGTTTTGAATCGACTTCGTATAGGTCAAAATAGCCATCACTCCATAGAGTGGTTTTAATAAGATTAGTAAAAAAAGATTCATCTTCATCAAAATAGGCCATCCTGACATTTTGAGGCTCCAGCTTCAGAGCCATACCAAAAAGGATCAGTAAGAACAGCGGCATGACGACAATCAGCCCGATCAGGCGTGGATCACGACGTAGCTGTAAGAACTCTTTTTTGATGATTGCGAGAATCATTGAACGGCCGATTGCTCTTGTGTTAATGCGATAAAAACATCTTCCAGATTGGGTTCACAAGACTCAAGAGCGCAAGATTGATTTGTTACAGATGTGATTATTTCTTGTAGCGTCAAATGGTTAAGCTCAGGTTTTACTACCATACGTAATTCATTACCAAACTGGTTAACCAGTACCATTCCTTTCAAATCGAGCAAAGCACTTCGAACATCAGGTCGATAAGCCATTTTCATGGAATACACTCGAATATCTCCAAGTGCCTGTTTGATTGTATCCGGCGTTCCTTGCGCGACAATTTTTCCAGAAGAGATAAATGCTAACTGATGGCAACGCTGAGCTTCTTCCATGTAGTGCGTGGTTACAAAAAGGGTTTTACCTTCTGCACTTAACTGATAGAAATCGTCCCACAATAATTTCCGAGTGACTGGATCAATGCCTGCGGTCGGTTCGTCCAGAAACAGTACTTTTGGATCATGAACCAATGCGCAAATTAATGCCAATCGCCGTTGGTAACCCCCTGAAAGTAATCCTGCGGCCTGATGTTTAAAGGGTTCTAAATTATAGCGCTCTAGCAGAGATAATAATTTCTTTTCATCGGTTACACGATACATGCTTGCGTAAAATTTCAGATTTTCCCAAACGCTCAGTTCTTCATAGAGGCTAAAGTGCTGTGAAACATAACCAAAGTCTGTTTTGGCCTTTTCAACCGCCATACCATTGATTCTAATTTCACCATCATCACTTTGAATAATTCCACACAGAAGACGAATGACGGTTGTTTTACCTGCCGCATTTGGGCCCAGCAAGCCAAAAATTTCACCCTTTTTGATACCTAATGTCACGGCATCAACAACAGCACGGCCATTAAATCGCTTCGTTAAATTGATCGTTTGAATTTTCAATAATTAGCTTCTTCATTAAATATTTAGTTACTGATGTGGCCGATGAAATACCCGTCGAGTACCAAACAACCGAATACCAATACGAGAACCTCTTTGAATTGAATCTATATCATTTCTCGCTTCTAAATTTCAATACGCGGTACAGCAGATAGTAACTGCCTGGTATATTCATGTTGCGGCCGATGACACACTTCAGAGGTCAAACCACGCTCAACAATTTTACCTTCATACATCACCGCCATTTCATCACTCACATACTCTACAACGCCGATATTATGCGTAATAAATAGCAGTGTGAGATTTCGCTCTTGACGAATATCCAGCAGCAACTTTAATATATCTGCTTGCACAGAGACATCCAGGGCACTTGTGATCTCATCACAAACAATAAAGCGAGGCTCTAATACAAGTGCCCGTGCAATTCCGATGCGCTGTCGCTGCCCTCCTGAAAACTCATGGGGATATCGCCAGATATAGTCAGGGTCGAGCTGCACTTGCTCCATCGTTTTACGTGCAATATCCAAACGCTCCTTATGGGATGAACCAATGCCATGCACTTTCATCGGCTCGGTGAGCGTGTTGGCAATAGTTAAACGCGGATTGAGCGAAGACATGGGGTCTTGAAAGATGATCTGCATTTGCCGCCGAAATGGGCGCATCTGTTTACGTGACAACCCAATCAGGGATTTGCCATCAAAATGGATCTCTCCTCCCGTTGAGTCGATCAATCGCAGTAACGCCCGACCTAACGTGCTTTTACCGCACCCAGATTCCCCCACCAGAGCAAGAATTTGCCCTTCAGGAATTTTCAGGTCAATTTCATCAACCGCTCGAACATAGTCAACGGTTCGGCGTAACACACCTTTTTTGATCGGAAAATGAACTTTCAGAGCCGATATATCAAGTAATGCTTTTTGACCTGAATTATAAGTCAACTGTTGCTTTTCTACTCTGGGGAGGTTTTCAGGCAATGCAGCGAGTAGCTGCTTGGTGTATTCATGTTTAGGTGTTTTCAAAACCTCTTTTAACGTACCACATTCAACTATTTTTCCTTGACACATCACCGCCAGACGATCGGCCATCTGCGACACCACACCAAAATCATGGGTGATAAATAGAATACTGGTACCACAGCGCTGCTGAAGATCTTTCATCAAACGTAGAATTTCAGCTTGCACCGTGACATCCAGTGCCGTCGTCGGCTCATCAGCAATCAACAAGTCTGGTTCGCAGGCCATCGCCATGGCAATCATCACCCGTTGACGTTGCCCGCCCGATAAACGATGAGGATACTCATCAATACGCTGCTCGGCATTTGGTATTTTCACCTGTTTAAAAGCTTCAATGGTGCGAGCTCGTGCCTGCGCATGGCTCATTTCAGGATGGTGCTGTTGCAACGCTTCAATCACTTGGTCGCCCACGGTAAAAACGGGATTCAGTGAAGTCATCGGCTCTTGGAAGATCATCGCAATACGTGAGCCACGAATCGGCTGTTTACGTGACTCAGCAAGCGTAATCATATCGACATTTTCAACCTGCCCATCATCATGCCGATAGTCAAACAGAATCTGACCTTCAGGGTGAGAGCTAATATCTTGCGGTAGCAGCTGAATCACAGAAAGTGCGGTGATTGACTTACCACTTCCCGACTCTCCGACCAGGCAAAACGTCTCACCACGATCAATGTGAAAACTCACACCGTCCACTGCTTTAACTATTTCACCCCCACTTTTCAGGTAGGTTTTAAGTTTTTTTACTTGAAGTAGCATGGCTGTTAATTAAGTTAGAGTTTCTAAATGATTAGCGGGAGAATAGCATTTACTTTCAAAACCCGCTATTCTTACCAGGTATTACTTACCTGTTTTGAGAAAATAATGTTAGACACGTCTGTAACAAGCAAAGGCCAAGTCACTATTCCCAAACCTATTCGACAACAGTTGGGAATCAGAAAGGGCAGCAAGATATCCTTTGAGGTGGTAAACGACCATATAGAGCTTAAAATCAAGAGCACACCAGCGGATGTTTCATCCAGCGGCTTTGGTATGTTAAAAGCACGACGTTCAGCAGTACCCGTCGATTTCGATCCCGCAGCGCTGCTAGAGAAAGATTAGGCCGAGTTATGATTGGTCTGGATACAAACGTTTTAGCACGCTACTACATTGAAGATAGCGGCGACAGCGAAGAAAGTAAACAGCGCCTCTGCGCACGCGCACTTATCGAGTCTGGCAGACCTTTAATGGTATGTAAGACTGTTTTGCTTGAGCTTGAATGGGTCATGCGCGGTTATTACGGTTTTAAGCCGAATGACATTGCCAGTGTATTCCAGCACCTTCTCTCTATGAAGCACATCACGATGGAAGAGCGCGAAACCGTAGTGAGTGCAATCTCTGGTTTAGCCGATGGATTGGATTTTGCCGACGCGTTGCATCATGCGAGTTATAAATCTTGTGAGCGTATCGCAACCTTTGATGATAAAAAGTTTGCTCGTCGATTAAACCGACTTGGCATGTCACCGAGGGCATTCATTCCTGGCTCGGAATTTTCGTAACGACTCAGCTCTGTGCCACAAGCCAAACGAATCGGCTGTTTACGCGGTTTCACAAGAGATCTAAAAATAATGAATACTCAACCAGAAAAATCATTACCCGATCTGGAGCAGCTCAAAACTTTAGTGATAACGGCCGCTCATCAGCATCTGTTGCCACGCTTTGGTCAAACGACCCGCTATTTCAAAGGTGATGGTAGCATTGTGACCCAAGCGGATCATGCCATCCAGGATGCCTTGATCACAACATTAAATAAACAGTGGCCAAAAATTCCTGTGCTAGGCGAAGAGATGGAGCCCAAGCAGCAGCAGAAGTTACTGAATGAATCCAGAGATGGACTTTGGATTCTAGACCCGTTGGATGGCACCAGTAATTTTGCCTCTGGAATTCCCTGCTTTGCCGTCTCGTTGGCTCTATTGTGTGATGGAAAAATTCGGCTGGGCATTATTTATGACCCACTACGAAAAGAGTGTTTCAGCGCCATTCATAGTCAAGGTGCATGGCTGAATGGTAAGCCACTGCACCCTGATAATACTACGCTGCCTCTGGAAAAGTGTATGGCGCAGATTGATTTTAAGCGATTACCAACCACACTGGCCGTTCGCCTGGTCAGTGAAATACCTTACAGTTCTCAGCGAAGTTTTGGTTCGGGCGTTTTGGATTGGTGCTGGCTGGCTATGGGCAGAGTGCAGCTCTATTTGCATGGCCAACAGAAGCTTTGGGATATTGCAGCAGGTCAATTAATCCTGGCTGAAGCTGGAGGCCATGCGATGACACTGGAGGGCGAAACAGTATTTCGCTCCAGCCTTGAACCCCGCTCAATCGTCGCCGCGGCAGGACGTGAACAATTTGAAGCTTGGCGCTCAGCCATCGTGGATTCAAGTCAATATGGACGTTGATTTGGTTAGTCTGGATTTTTTGACAAGTACTATGGATGATAAAATACTCAGCGGATTCAGGCTATACATTTCAATACGAAGAGTTAGAAAAATCTCTATTGGATATCTTAATAAACAAGCTTCATGGGATTGAACTGTACCGCCATCAACCTTAACAAAATTTCTACAAAGTGAGATTAATCACGTTAAAATGGCCTGAATTTTTCAAATAACTGGATTAAGACGAAGTGAAAAATAAAAAACTTTTAAAACCATACGGTCAGTTACTATTTTTAGCCACTGTATTCATGTTTTTTTTGAGTGCTTGCGCCAGTGATAGTGCCAGCCACTTACCATCACCATTAGAGCTCCCAGGCGCTATTATTGGTTCAGCCTTTGAAAATACCATTTATAAAGCCAAACGAAAAAAAGTCGCTTCCTATGTTGCGAAGAATTATCTCGCTATTCGTCAGGATGTGATGCAAGGAGGCGGAAAGGCGCTTGAAGGTGCCCTTGATGTTACGGGAATAAAAGGAGGTAAGCGCGATGAAACCAAGAACGATTTAATCACAAACAAAGCCGACTATTTCCAAAATTCAGACATCGTTACCGATGCCTTAATAAACCGCTTTATTTCGTTGTATTCTGTCAAACAAAAAGATAAAAAAATCAATGGCTTTAGCTACACAGAGGCACGCCTTGTGATTAAAAATTATACCGATAAAAATTTTGAAGCATTGCGTATATCTATCCAACAAGGAGAGGGATCAGCATTAAAGGAATTAGCATCACAATTAAATATTAATGACATGAAAAAACAGGCACAATTTAAACAACAAAGCAGGCAACTATATGAAACCCTTTATCTGGAACCTGTCATTGTGGTGCTAATGGTAAATAAGTAGAGAAAACTTCCGCTAACTGCCATGGAAAGCGATACGAAGTGTATAAATAAGCAACGGCATATGTCAGGCATATACTTAGGGAGCACTTTAAATAAGGAGTCCATCCTAAGACCAATACGGGCGCACCGTTGCGAGGGTGTTTGTTAAAAAACCTTAGTTTATCCCTTGTTCGTCGTCTTTAAATTTTTTAAAGTATTGTCTTACAATGGCACGACCTGGCATACGCTCAATTTTGGAAAAAATAACATAACTGATAACCGCGTGAATCACTAACGTAATAATCAACCCTTCAAAAATACCCACCAAAAAGACAAGTAAGCCACAAACGGTTGCAAGCAGCACTGCATAAGGTCCGTGGGTGGCAACGTGCAATAATCCTAAGATCATTTTGATGCCCACAAACGTCATAATAATCGCCAATGCAAAGTAAGGTAAATTATCTAAATACTGGACATTAAACACAAAAAAGGCAATCAATAATCCGATAATTAACACAGAAAACTTTGTGTATGCACCTGCTAAACGGTTGGTTGATGATTTTGCTAAACCATCAAGGTTTGTCATTCCACCAAAGAAACTGGAACCCATATTAGAGACCCAAATAGATAATAACGAGTTGTTTGAGTTGCAAGGTCGTTTTAAGGGGTCAATTTTTTCAATGGCTGCATTACTCATGACTTGCTCAATCACATCTACCACCGCAAGCATTAAAGAGAAAACAATGGCATAGAGCCACAAATACACAGTATCAAACTCGGGTATCGGTAATCTAAGCTCTAACCCAATGTCTTCGACCATGAGCATTTTAACTTCAATGAGTTGAGAAGCCACAATACCAAACACAATCAATGCAAAATAGGGTAACGCGGGTTTGGTGTCTTTAAATTTCTTAAATAACGCAAGAAATAAGATCGCTCCAATAACCGACAGTATGATGACTTGAATTCGAGAATCCAGCCAAAACTCTTCACTCACCGCAACTCCAACGGGTAACATCCAGAGAAAAGGTAAAAATTTAAGAGCAATCTTTAAACCAATTCCGGCTAACAAACCTTCCACTAAATAAGGTGGAACCGCCATTAAAAGATAGCGTTGCCAATTAAACCGCCATATCACGGCTTGAAAGCTGGCCGTCATAAAAATAATGAAAGCCATGTTTTCAAGGCCAAACGAGGCAACCCCCATGGCAAGAATGGGCGCTAACCCCGCCGCAATCCCTGGGGCTCCAATAAAGTTACCCGGACGAAACCAAGCAAATAAGAAACCAATAAAAGAGGCAAATGCAACGGTTGCTAAGCCAACTTGAATGGGATAATCGGACATCATCGCAATTCCGATGGACAATGGAATGGCCATCGTTGCTGTGATCACACCTGCTTGAATATCGCGACCTGCGTATTTTGCTACAAATGCTGCAGAACCATGGTCAATTTTTTGAGCAGGCTCGGTCTTTGTATTTTTACTCGTCATTGCTTTATTACACCCATTTAATCCAGGTTCGATAAGGGGTCAATCCTACCTCCACATCAACTCTAAGGCAAATCACTCTCACCTATCAAAAAACGGTCAATTTCACGCGCCACGCCACGCCCTTCATTAATCGCCCAAACGACCAGAGACTGACCTCGGCGACAATCACCTGCGGTGAAGACCTTTTCTACATTGGTGTTATATTGATCATAATCCGCTTTATAGTTTCCCCGCTGATCCAGATCGACCCCACTTGCTTCACTGATATAGTGCTCTGGGCTGACAAACCCCATAGAAAGTAACACTAAATCTGTTTGCCAGGTTTTTTCTGTGCCTGCTTTTTCGCTCATCTTCCATTGACCAGACTCTTTGCTCCACTCAACTTCTACGGTTTTAATCGCAGTCACATGACCACTATCATCACCGACAAAGCCTTTGCTTAATAAATTATAGCAACGAGGATCATCGCCATCACGTTCAATGGCTTCTTCATGACCATAGTCTGTTCTGAGAATCAGCGGCCACTCAGGCCACGGATTGTTTTCAGCACGTTTTACTGGAGGCTCGGACATCAATTCAAAATTAACCACCGAAGTACAACCGTGACGTAGCGCAGTTGCAATACAGTCTGTACCCGTATCACCGCCACCAATGACCACAACATTTTTATCTTTAGCTGAGATATAGTTGCCATCTTCTAAATGGGAGTCAAGGTAACTGCGAGTATTTGCAGTCAGAAAATCCATTGCAAACTCAACGCCTTGCAATGAACGATTTTCAATCGGAAGGTCTCGTGGCTGAGTTGCGCCTGTCGCAAAAAGAACGGCATCATAAGCTTCAATCAGCTCATTCACATCAACACTGCCTTCACCCTCACCGCCAACATCGGCATTAACAACAAAGGTAATTCCCGCATCACGCATCAACTGTACACGGCGATTAATAAGTTCTTTATCCAACTTCATATTGGGAATGCCGTACATCAGCAAACCACCGATACGATCGGCACGTTCAAAGACTGTGACCAGATGACCTGCAAGATTTAACTGCTCCGCAGCAGCCAAACCCGCTGGGCCTGAGCCGATAATGGCCACTTCATAACCGCTGCGTATTTCAGGCCGTTGAACCTTAACCCAGCGTTCATCAAAAGCACGATCAACAATCGCTTGTTCGATATTTTTAATGGTAACAGGCGGTTCAATCACTCCCAGAACACACGAGCCTTCACAAGGTGCTGGGCAGACTCGGCCAGTAAACTCTGGAAAATTATTGGTCGCATGCAATCGCATGGACGCTTCGCGCCAGCGACCGTTATAGACAAGATCATTCCATTCTGGAATCAGGTTATCAACTGGGCAACCGGTATCTGAGTGGCAAAATGGTACGCCACAATCCATGCAGCGTGCGCCCTGAATTTTAAGCAGGCTTTCATCGGCCACTGTATAAATTTCACCATAATCACCCATACGTGTTTTTGCAGAGCGATAAGGGGTTGTTTGACGTGTAAACTCTTTAAAACCGGTTGGCTTACCCATGACTTTTTGATCTCTACTATTATAACTTCTAAAGCCGCTGTTCAGAGAAACCTGAACAGCGGCATATTTCATTTGACTGTATTAAACAGGAGCCTATTCCGCCGCCTGCTTTTGTGCTTGCTCCAGTAAAACCCGTTTGTAATCACGCGGCATCACTTTAATAAACTGAGGCAATATATTTTTCCAATCGCTAATAATTTTTTCGGCAACCGTTGACCCAGTATATTTTTGGTGCTTTTCAATCAGCGCTTTCAGCTCACTGATATCGGCATCCGTTTCGACAGCATCTAAATCGACCATCGCTTGGTTGCATTTATCTGAAAATTCATCTTTTGGATCCCAGACATAAGCAATACCACCGCTCATACCCGCCGCAAAGTTACGACCCGTCGAACCTAATACAACCACTCGACCTCCGGTCATATATTCACAAGCATGATCACCGACACCTTCAACCACCGTAGAAGCACCACTATTTCGCACACAAAAGCGCTCTGCGGCAATGCCACGGAAAAAACCTTCACCGCTCGTTGCACCGTAACAAGTAACATTACCGATAATAATGTTATCTTCGGCTTTAAATGTACTCTTACAATCAGGGTAGACCACAATACGTCCACCACTGAGACCTTTGCCTACAAAGTCATTCGCATCGCCTTCAAGCTCAATGCTGATACCCTTCGCTAACCATGCACCTAAACTTTGACCCGCAGAGCCATGCAGCTTGATGTGAATGGTATCTTCCGGCAACAGATCCGCGCCCCATTTTTTTGCAATTTCGTGGGATAACATAGTGCCGACAACACGATTCAAATTAATTACAGGCAATTCGATATGAACAGGTTTTCCAGACTGAATCGCAGGTTGTGATAATTTAATCAGCTGCATATCCAAAGCTTGTTCCAGACCATGATTCTGCTGCATTGTTTGATAAACATCATCACCTGATTCATTGTTGGCAGGCGTTAAAATCGGCGTTAAATCCAGACCGGATGATTTCCAGTGCCCAATCGCATCATCCACTTCAAGCACATCCACTCGGCCAACCATCTCATTGATGGTTTTAAATCCCAATTGAGCCATGATGCGGCGCATGTCTTCTGCAACCATGAAGAGATAGTTCACCAGGTGATCGGGTTTTCCTGAGAATTTTTTACGTAGGTCAGGATCTTGTGTCGCAATACCCACTGGACAGGTGTTCATGTGGCATTTACGCATCATGATACAACCCAGTGTAATGAGCGGCGCTGTCGCAAAACCAAACTCTTCAGCGCCGAGCAGCGTGGCAATGGCAACATCACGACCTGTTTTCAATTGACCGTCTGTTTGCACGGTGACACGAGAACGAAGATTATTTAGCACCAGCGTTTGATGGGTTTCCGCCAAGCCTAATTCCCAAGGCAATCCGGCGTGTTTAATCGAAGTCAAAGGAGATGCACCCGTTCCGCCATCATGACCTGAGATCAGAATATGATCTGCCAATGCTTTGGTCACACCTGCCGCAACTGTACCCACACCGACTTCAGAGACCAGTTTGACACTGATTCGTGCCGATGGATTCGCATTTTTTACATCGTGAATCAGCTGTGCCATATCTTCAATCGAATAGATATCGTGATGTGGCGGTGGGCTGATCAAGCCGACACCCGGTGTCGAATGACGGGTTCTGGCAATCACTTCATCGACTTTTGAACCCGGCAGCTCCCCACCTTCACCAGGTTTTGCGCCTTGTGAAATTTTGATCTGAATTTCGTCAGCATTGCTCAGATAATTAATCGTAACGCCAAAACGACCTGAAGCGACTTGTTTGATTTTCGATCGTTTGCTGTCACCATTGGGCATCGTATTCCAACGTGCAGGATCTTCACCGCCTTCGCCCGTATTCGATTTACCGCCAAGGCGATTCATCGCAATGGCGAGTGACTCATGGCTCTCCGCAGAGATTGAACCAAAACTGATCGCGCCCGTTACAAAGCGCTTAACAATTTCCGATGCTGACTCGACTTGATCAATAGCAATTGAACCACCATTGACGTTATTTTTAAATTTCAACAGACCACGCAGCGCACATTTTTTTGTCGCTTCACCATCGGCATGATCCGCAAACTTTCGATACGCTGCATCACTGTTGGTGCGAGCCGCCACCTGCAAGTTTGCAATCGATTCAGGATCCCACATATGGCGTTCACCTTTAGAGCGCCAATGATAGTCTCCAGGATTATGCAGGCTCACCACTTCATGGCCATAACCTAATTGATGGCGGCGCAATGCCTCTTCAGCCAATAGATTAAAACCAACGCCTTTAATACGACTCGCTGTATTGCTAAAGCAGTAATCAACCACTTCATTTGCAACACCCAAAGCCTCAAAAATTTGAGCGCCCTTGTATGACTGCAAGGTTGAAATTCCCATTTTAGCCATGACTTTCAACATGCCCTTTGCGACACCTTTACGGTACGCATCGACGATTTTGTCATCATGATCGAAACGTTCGCCTGGTAATAAACCATCACGCTGTGCTTGCCACAGTGATTCAAAAGCCAGATAGGGATTGATTGCATCCGCACCATAGCCAATCAACAAACAGTGGTGGTGGACTTCACGCGCCTCACCCGTTTCAACAATTAGCCCGATACGTGCACGATCATGGCGTTTTACTAAATGTTGGTGTACCGCCCCTGTTGCCAATAATGTACTGACGGCCACCTGATCAACATCAATATTACGATCAGACAATATAATCAAACTATAGCCATCGGCAACGCATGTTGCGGCCTCATCACAAATGCGATCCAGCGCAACCAATAAACCGATCTCCTCATCCACTTCTGGATAAGTTATATCAATCGTTTTGGCTTTCCAGCCACGATGGTCAATATGTTTGAGCGCAGTCAGCTCTTCATTACGCAAAATCGGGTGCGGCAACAATAAGCGATGCACCTGCTCTTCTGTGGTATCAAGCAGATTACCTTCAGGCCCAATGAAACACTCAAGAGACATCACCACTTCTTCGCGAATCGAATCAACCGCTGGATTAGTGACCTGTGCAAAAATCTGTCTGAAATAGTCGTAAACCATACGGGGCTGATCTGACAAACACGCCAGCGCGGCATCGTTACCCATGGAACCCACCGGATCACGCAACTCATTGACTAATGGCAGCAACATAAACTGCATTGTTTCAGTGGTATAACCAAAAGCACGCATGCGAGGCAATAGTGTCTCAGGATAAAAACCATGCGCTTCTTTATCCGCATGGATATCTTGCAGTGTGATGACCTGATTTTTTAGCCAAGTACCGTAAGGATTTCGTGTTGCAAAATCATGTTTGAGCTCTTCGTCACGAATCAAACGTCCTTCTTCAAAGTCGATCAAAAACATACGGCCTGGTTGCAAGCGACCTTTGTGCTTTATATTCGCGGGATCAATTTCAACCACACCGACTTCAGAAGCCATAATGACTCGATCATCGTGCGTGACATAATAACGACTGGGGCGCAGACCATTACGATCAAGTACTGCGCCGACATAGTGACCATCGGTAAATGCAATGGAAGCGGGGCCATCCCAAGGTTCCATCAGCGCTGAAAAATATTTATAAAAATCACGTTTATCCTGTGGCATCTGCTCATTGCCTTGCCACGCTTCCGGTACCATCATCATTGCTGCTTCTTGCAATGTGCGGCCATTCATCAATAAAAACTCTAATACGTTGTCAAAACCACCGGAGTCCGAACCACCGCTTTCAATCACCGGAAACTGTTTTTCAAGGCGATCGCCAAATACGTCACTTTTAGCCAACCCTTCACGCGCACCCATCCAGTTTTTATTGCCTTGCAGGGTATTGATTTCACCGTTATGCGACATAAAACGCAGCGGCTGCGCACGATCCCAAGATGGAAATGTATTGGTGCTGAAACGAGAATGCACCATCGCCAGATGGGCGACATAATCAGGGTCTGCAAGATCACTGTAAAAAGGCATCAACTGATCAGGAGTCAACATACCTTTATAAACAATCACGCGTGATGAAAGGCTGCAAAAATAGAACATCTCTGCCTGTGCAAGATACTGGTCACTACGAATCAAACGACTGCAACGTTTGCGAATCAAATAAAGCTCACGTTCAAACGCTTCTGAAGAGACACCTTCACCTGCAGAAATAAATAGCTGCTCGATCTGTGGCTGCGCATCACGGGCAATCTGACCGATATCTGCTTTTTGTGCATCAACAGGCAGTTCACGCCAACCAATCAAGGTTTGCTTTTGAGCAATAACAATCTCTTCAACCACTTTTTTACAATGCAAACGCTGCTTTGCATCGGTGGGTAAAAAGACATTGCCTGCACAAAAAAGCCCATTTTCTGGCAGTTCAATATCAAATGTCTCACGCGCTATTCGGCGTAAAAAATCATACGGCAATGTCGTCAACATTCCCGAGCCATCACCGGTATTCGGCTCAGCGCCAAAACCACCCCGATGCTCCATACGACGCAACAGGTGGTCTGCATCTACGACGATTTGGTGATCCGGTTTACCCTTGATATTCGCAACAAAACCTACACCACAACTGTCTTTTTCATTTGCGGGATCATACAGCCCATGTTTGGCGGGCAAACCGTATCTATTTTTAGTCACTACTTCTTTACTCAATTAAATCTATTTTTTATCCAGCATGAAAGGGCACGCTTTGCGCGTGAACTGCATCAACTAATATTTTTACATGATCAGGATTAATCTTCTGGTGGATACCATGTCCGAGGTTAAAAACATGGCCTGAACCTTGACCATAGCTCGAAAGGATCGTACCGACCTCTTTCTCAATTCGCATCGGCGATGCATATAAAATGCTCGGATCCATATTGCCCTGCAAAGCCACTCGATCACCAATGCGCTTGCGTGCGTCGCCGATATTAATTGTCCAATCCAGACCTACGGCATCACACCCAGTATCCGCAATGGCTTCTAACCAGGCACCGCCCCCTTTGGTAAACAGTGTCACAGGCACACGTCGTCCATCATTTTCACGCGTAAGACCTTTAACAATCTGATCCATGTAGCGCAGTGAAAACTCTTCGTAATCACGAGGAGAGAGCACACCACCCCAAGTATCAAAAACCATCACCGACTGTGCGCCCGCTGCAATTTGTGCGTTCAGGTAGGAAACAACAGATTTCGCCAAGATATCTAAAAGACGGTGCATCTCTTTTGGAGAGCTAAACATCATGCCTTTTACTTTGCCGAAATCTTTGGTTGTACCGCCTTCAACCATATAAGTCGCTAAAGTCCACGGACTGCCAGAAAAGCCGATTAATGGAATTTCACCATTCAATTCACGACGAATCACGCGCACCGCATCCATCACATAACGGAGCTCGACTTCAGGATCAAGCACACCCAGCGCATCAATATCCGCCGCACACTGAATGGTTTTTTTAAAGCGAGGGCCTTCGCCTTCAGCGAAATAGAGACCCAGCCCCATTGCATCAGGAATGGTCAGAATATCAGAAAAAAGAATCGCTGCATCAAGGTCAAAACGTTTAAGTGGCTGCAAAGTCACCTCACACGCCAAATCAGGATTGGTACACAAATCCATAAATGATCCCGCTCGCGCACGCGCTTCACGGTATTCAGGCAGATAGCGCCCCGCTTGGCGCATCACCCATAAAGGCGTTGCATCGACAGGTTCACGCAATAGCGCTCGAAGGTAGCGATCATTTTTTAATGCACTCATACAGGCAGTTTTTCCTCGAAAAATATGGTGAAAATAGCCGAAAAGTATACAACCTAAATCCTGAGAGTGCTAGCAGTAGCCCAAATCCCCAGATAGGATTTCATCCGAACTGCAAGTCTTTTAAATCCCTCTTTAAAGTCTTATTGCTGGCCATCACAGCGTGTATGGCTGAAAGATTTAATCAAAAACAGCTCCTCATGTGAAGAAGTCCACATAAGTTACCATTCAAGAAACATTGAATGAGCTTAGTTGCCATTGTCCTGAGCAGACTAACCCTTCATCTCTCCCACTATTTTAACTTCGCGTTGTGGAAATGGTATCTCAATATTATTTTCTTTCAACGCGTGCCAAATCATGAGTTTCAAATCAGCATCGACGTGGTTAGGGCCATCATCAATACCATCCATCCAGAACTCCACTAAAATATCGACACCTGATTCCCCGAACTCACTGATTTCAGCATCAGCCAGTTCAGGTTTTTCCAGCACCTTCGGGTGACTTCTGACTGTTTTTCTTACAATCTCCAACATTTGATCCATATCAGTCTTATAGGCGACTGAAAATTCAATCTCATAGCGTTGAAATTTATCACGATGCGTCCAGTTGGTGAACGTCGTTGTAATAAATTGTTCATTGGGTACAACAATGTCTTTACCATCAAAAGTCTCGAGTGTTGTCGCACGCATGCTGAGTTCTCGAATCGTCCCTGATTGACCATTTTCTAATTCGATATAGTCTCCTACTGTGACAGAGCGATCAAGCAATATAATGAGACCCGAAATAAAGTTTGAAGCGATTTGTTGTAAGCCAAAGCCTAACCCCACACCCAAAGCACCACCAAAGACGGCCAGAGTGGTAAGATTGATTCCCATGACTTGTAACAACAATATAAATATCGCGGCAAACACGGCAATTTGGAACAGTTTAGCCATAACTTCGCGTGTACCAAGATCAAGTGCTTCTTGTTTGCGAATGGCTTTTTGGCCAGCGTTGTTTGATAAACGACCAAGCCAAAATAAAACTCCACCAAAGAGCAATACGCGCGCGATACCGTAGAGAGAAATACGGATATTGCCCGCTTCAATGGCAATGCCGTCAAGATGAGTGATGGTGTCATCCAGCCAATCAAAAACATACAACATAGCAATGGGTAGCACTACCCATTTAACTAAGGTTTGAAGGAGCGGGTTACTAATGTATCGCACAGCGACAGTGTAGAGTAAACCAATAACTGCCAACCCCTGGGCAATGCGTATGAGCCAGTTTTGCTCAACAAAAGCACCGCTCAGTTGAACTGCGGCACCCAGTAATACGACGATTAATAAAGGAAACAGCAGTGCTTGCAATTTAAATAATGTTTGGCGCAAAACCAGGAAAGCACCCGCTTCAGGCTCAGTCTGAAAAAAGGGTGTTGCTTTACGAATAAAACGTGCAAAAATTGATGCGGCAATGATCGCCAGTACGACCAGTCCTATCTGCGTGTAGAACTCAGGGCTCTCTCCCCAGGCGACCACTTTGCCAAGCAACCAATCAAACTCTTCAGTAAATTTACTAATGAACGATTCCATCTTCTATCCCTTCGGGTGGAACTTTAATTCCTGCACCTTATCAGCTAAGTTAATTTTCACCAAGTCACAGAATCAACCCACTACTCAGATTGTCCTGTTAACAATAGATTGAAAAGCTGTCAAACTATCCAGCATGCTTGAATTGCCCTGTTTCACCATGCAGAGTCATATAGTTGAGCGCAACGGTTTCTACCAGTAAATTGACCTTATTGGCCGCAGGGCTGGAGGCTGTTTCGACGGATCCATCGGCGCGGTCACCTGTATGGTAGTCGTAAACTCCGATTGTGATCGAAAATTAAGGGAGGTTGATTTTTTAGTTTCAAAAGATGGCAAACCATGGCTTATAGTTGAGATTAAATCCTCCATGGATAAACCGCTTTCCAGCAGTCTCGAGGTATTTGCAAAACAACTCAAGGTAGATCATGTGTTTCAAGTCGCCATTGATGGTGAATTTATTGATAAAAATGTATTTGATGTAAAGCACCCTGTAATTGTGCCTACCAAAACTTTTTTATCACAATTGGTTTAGGTTCAACAATAAGGCTATATTTACAAATATGCTTAAACTACCCAACTGGGAACCCTGTTTTTATCAACGCTCTCCACTATTTAAACCACTCCAACACTTAGCCGAATACTTTGACCAATACCAACAGTGGCCGAGTTTAAAGGAGTACCAAAAATTATTAGACAATTGGCCTAAGCCGATTAAAACACTGAGCAACCAACCCATTACTATCGCATCTCAAGCAGGTAAACCTGGGCACTTTAATGAACATTATGCACCGCGCATATACATCACTGGAGAAATCCAGACACGTCTGGAAAACTGGCACGATTTTTTTCAATACCTCAGCTGGCTCATGTTCCCCACTACGAAAGCCATTATCAACTCTATGCATATCCCCTATGCCCAGCAGCGTATTGAACACGGCGGTGATTTAGGGAGGCGCAGCCCTGTTGAAAATATGCTTTCACTCTTTGATGAAGGAGGCGCAGTGCTCGTTTCCAGTGATGAAAGCTTGTTGCAATTGGTGCGAGACTTTCAGTGGAAAACACTCTTCTGGAAACGAAGAGAAGAGTTAGCACAGAAATTTTCCTGCATTCCCTTTGGCCATGCGGTTTACGAAAAAGGATTAGCACCCTATATCGGCATGACCGCCAACTGCATTTTACTGAGTAGCGGAAAAGATTATTTTGAAATGAGTAGCACGGAGAAACTTGCCTGGATCGACAAACAACTCGCTCCTTTATTGAATAAAGGAGCCGCGCTGCAAAAACCCAAAGACCTCTCACCTTTTCCTATATTAGGCATGCCAGGGTGGGATGAGAACAATCAGCGGGAGAGTTATTACGATAATATTCGTTACTTTCGGCCTGGACGGCGCCAAGGTGAAAGATGAAACAATCGCACACCCGCCACTCCAGACAAAACAGCATTATCACCTAAAAATCTAACTAAATCATCTCCTACCTGTATGCGTGCTCATGCAATCCAGTTTATACTGCCATCAAATTCAAAATAACACCCCTGAAGATAAAAGAGAGTCAAAGTGTAGAAGTTATTTCGTAAGCGTTTCTTTTAAGGAACTTTTTCAGCCCAATCTGCACCAATTTAAAACAATAAAAACCTGACAAGCAATCCGACATTTTAACCTTAATATGATTTTGCGTGATAACAAGCTCACTGCCCTTGCATTACTTTTTGTATTCATGAGCTTTTTTATTTTCCAGAAAAAAACCATGGCAGAGCCCATAAACATAGAGGACCTTCCAGAAGCAAGTACGGCTCCTGTTTTACTTAAAAGAGGCAACATAGCACTGGCGAAAGGTGATTATGACAGTGCTTTGGTGCGCTTCAAAGAAGCTCTGTTTCTCAAGCCTGATTATGTCGAAGCTTATTACCGCATTGGGCAAGTGTATATCAACAAAAAAGTTTACAAAGAAGGTTTTCAATACATCAAAAGAAGTATTGCTCTCGCTCCTGAAAACCTGACATTGCGCAACTCCCTAGCCACCCTTTATGAGGGTTTAGGCAATATCAACGCAGCGATTGATGAATTCAAAAAACTGGAAATTGTTGCCGCTCAAATTGCAGATCTTATGGACGATCCAACCGAGGCTATTCGTTGGAAATTTCAAGCTCACCAAAAACTGGCAACACTTTTTGTACAAAAAGGTGATATGAAAAGAGCACACGAACAGCTAAAAAAAGCCTTGGTAATTAAACATGGAGATGCCACTCAGCTTGAAAAAGTAGATGACGATATGCTGAGCCTCCAGCTTGCAGAATTACTCAAAGCTGAAGGAAAGTATGATCTTGCATTAAAAACAATTCAACCCATACTCATCTCAAATAAAAACAATATTACTGCCCTCCTCTCAGCGGGCACAATCTATCAACAACAACAACAATATAAAAAAGCCGAGGCAGCTTTCAAAGCAGCATTAAAAATCAACCCTGAACATGCTCTCACACATGCAAATTATGGCACACTGCTTATAGCACAAGGTAAATTTCCTGGTGCACTGGAGCACTTTGAAACAGCCTTAGGCCTTAATAACAATGAAGTTGTCACACAACAAACCCGACTGGCACTGCCCAAAATTTATATCTCTTATGGTAACAAACTACTTCAAGAGAAAAACGCTCGCCAAGCTTTAAAATATTTTAAAAAAGCGATTGAAATTGAGCCTGATAATAGCCGAACACAATACACTATCGGACTCATTTACCTGAGCTATAACGAGTTTCAAAAAGCAGCTGAACACTTGGAAAAAACAGTCAAACTCCAACCAAATAACATCAAAGCTCATTACGTGCTGGCAGATACTCAAACGCAGCTTCAACTATATGAAAAAGCCAGCAAATCTTACCGAAAAGTCATGGAATTAAACCTGAATGAACTCTTTGACAATGACAAAATAGAGCTGCAACTTAAAATGATTGGCGTGAAATCATGGATTGCATCGAGTGATTACGACAAAGCAGCAAGGTCACTGATTGATATTATTGAGACTTATCCCAGTAATGCTGAAACACACTATTATCTCGCTGCAATTTATGCTCAATATAACTATTTTGATGAAGCGCTAGCCGAGTACCAGAAGGTATTAGATATTAACCCTGATCACAGTCGTGTAAAGCTTAATATGGCCAACATATACCACCAACAGTGGAATGAATTTAAGGCGGCTCGTATTTATGGCCAACTTGCAAACAACTTAAATGACAGCGCCACCGCAAAAATCGCATCACGAAAACTCAAATCACTAACTAAACAGATTAATGGTTTTTCCTACAGATTAAGACAAGCATTACTCGCGGACGACAACCCTTTTCTTAGTAGCGAACGTCCTTTTTTCGACTTTCGGTCAAAACCTGTTGTTGATATTCGCTCAGACCTTTCATTCAGCCTCACTTACAACTACAAGGTTGCTAAAAGACTGAAGCTCGCGCTCACACTTGCACCATCACTGACCTCATACATTAAGACAGGAACAGATTTTTTTAACAATAAAAGCAATGCCATACTCACATGGGGCAATAACAGGAACAGTCTGGATATTGGTTACTCCCAAACAGATCAATCCAACTTTCTGGATGAAACAAAAATCAGCCAAACTCACAACATCAGCGCAACCGCCCGAATCAGACTGGAAACATTACCTCCACTGACCCCTAAAGCACTCAAAAAGACCATCCCATCACAACTACTGTCACTGTCACTATCAAATAATGATTATGAGTCATTCGCAAGTCGCGAGCTCAGTGCAACTCGTTACACAGCCATCGCATCTTACAGCACCCGACTTTTTGACACTTGGATATTCACACCAAACTATACATTGACAATCAACCAAAATAAAAACCCGGAAGGAGATGATTATGCTTACCAAAAACACGCGATCAACACCTCATTAAGCAAATCATTCTCTTCACGCTGGAGTGGCCGACTCAACTACACCCTATCCTTTTCTATGTATAGCAACCCCGACAGCTTTTCAAGACGACAATACAAGCGAAAAAGCATCTATAACGCCCTTGCAACAACGCTTAACTATCGCATAAACAGTAATATGGTACTTGACGCGACCTATACTTTAGGCAGGAATGATGCGAACTTGCCAACAGGTTACATTCTGGATGTGAGCAATGGCCCCGTCAGCTTTCAAAGCAGCTCTCTGGGAAGCTACGTTCACCAATCACTCAAGTTAAACTTCAACTGGAACTTTTAAAACTGGATTGCCGAGCATCAATTCCTAGTGCTCGTAATTTACGATAGAGGTGAGTGCGCTCAACACCCGCTGCTTTTGCCACTTTGCCAACACTGCCATCTGCAATACGCAATTGGTACTCCAGATAAGCTTTTTCATATAGTTCACGCGCTTCACGCAAAGGCAAATCAAAACCTGCAAACCCTTCACGAACTATAGGACAGTGCTGATTCCCTAATGCAGACATGACCTCTTCTTGCCCAATCTCTGGAGCTGTACCTAAAATCAACAACCGCTGCACAAGATTTTCAAGCTCACGCACATTACCTGGCCAAAGATAGTTACGTAAGCTATTTTGCCCTGCAACTGAAAAGCGCCGATACGGCAAACCCTCTTTACTCACAAAAAAATTAGTGTAGTACGCAAGCAACTCGGGGACATCTTCACACCGCTCTCGTAACGATGGCACATTTAATGGAACAACATTCAGCCGATAATACAAATCTTCACGAAACCGCCCCTCTTTCACATCCTGCTCCAGATTGCGGTGAGTGGTTGCAATAATGCGTATATTCAGCTGTACAGGTGACTCACCACCCACACGATGAAACACTCCTGTTTCAAGTGTTGATAACAGTTTGGCTTGAATCGCAGGCTCCATTTCACCAATTTCATCGAGAAGAAGCGTCCCCCCATTGGCCTGCTCCAGCAGCCCAAAGCGTATTTTCCCCTCTCGCTCATAACCGAACAGTGTTTCAGCGGCTCCTCGTTGATCCAGCCCAACAACCCCTACATCAACAAAAGAAGCATCACGCCGAGCACTGCTGTGATGAATATAACGAGCAAATAATTTTTTTCCGGTGCCTGGTTCACCGCGCACTAGCACCCAGGCATCATGCTCCGCAATACGTTGCGCTTGAGCGCGAGCTGTTTGCATTAACGCACTCTTTCCCAACGGAGCCACAAGCTCGCTGACATGTTGACGTAACCCTTCATTTTCCCGATGCAATTGTGCTAATTCAAGTGCGCGTTTAACGGTTACCAGCAATTTAGCTAAAGAGAGTGGTTTTTCAAGAAAATCATAAGCACCCAAACGGGTTGCTTCCACTGCAGTTTCTACTGAGCCATGCCCAGACATCATGACAACAGGCACACCCGCACCCTTAGACTCACCCCACTCTTTCAGCAAGGAGATACCATCGGTTCCTGGCATCCATATATCGAGTAAAATCAGGTCTGGGCGACGGGCGCGTCGCTGCTTGCGCGCAGAGTCTGCATCTTCAGCAACACTCACCTCATACCCTTCATCATCCAGAATCTCTTTAACAAGGTTTCGAATATCAGGTTCATCATCAACGACCAATATATGAGGTGCGCTCATGTATATTATCCTCTATTGTAAGTGTTTTTTATTTTCCACTGGCAGGTGAATAATAAATGAAGCTCCGCCTTCCGGCCTGTTTTTCACATAAATCACGCCGCTATGCTCTTCTATAATTTTTTTAACAATAGCCAATCCCAAACCACTACCACGCCCTTTTGTCGTCACGCCTGGCTCAAAAATCTGTTCGAGAATTTCTTCAGGGATGCCATCGCCATCATCAACCACACAAATTTCTATCGCCTCAAGATCTTGCTCATCTCGCAAGCGCGTACTTACAAAAACAGATCCGCTTGAACGGCCTTCCATAGACTGCATGGCATTTTTAATCAAATTATGCAGCACTTGCCGCAATCGGCCTGCATCCACATTAATTAACGGTAAGCTGGGGGCAAGTTTTGTTTTAATTTGAACTTTATGTCCGGAATAGAGTTCCAGCACATTATTAATGAGATCGTTAAGTACAATCGACTGAATCATAAGCTTTGGTGGCTTGGCATACTCAGAAAAAACCGTCACCATCTCTTGCATGGATTCTACTTGCTCAACAATTGTTCGCGTAGAACGATCCAGCACTTTAGCATCCTCCGCATTCATTGTTGTGAGATATTTGTGGCGTAACCGTTCGGCTGAAAGGCGAATGGGGGTGAGTGGGTTTTTAATTTCATGAGCCAGGCGACGTGCTACCTCCCCCCAAGCCGCATCACGCTGGGAATTAATCTGGGATGTCATATCATCAAATACCACCACGAATCCACGCTCTACGATATCATCACCCATTGCCGGTAATGCACTGCCACGACACATCAAAACTTGCCGACCTTCCGGCCCAAAAATGGTAATCTCTTCACGCCACGCTTCGTCAATTTTATGCAAATGAGGCAAAATAGATTCTACCAATTGAGTCAAGTGCGGGTAATCCTCCCCTAACACAGTTAATGATTCACCCAGACGATGAACAAGATCAACGCCCAAAATTTGATTCGCGGCGCTATTTGCCATACGTAAAGTATGATCCTTATCAAAAGTCAGCACACCTGAAGATAAGCGACCCAATACGGTCTCTAAATAAATACGCTGCTTCTCTGCATGCACCTGACTGCGCCGAACTTCATCCTGAGAGAGTGCAATTTTTTGTGTCATATCATTAAAAGATTTCACCAAAAAACCCAATTCATCATTAGATGTCAGCGGCAAATGCTGACTATAATTACCCGTAGCAACCGCACGCGTTCCAATTGCTAGGGCACGAATCGGTGCGACCAGGCGCTGAGCCAAAAAAAAAGCAGCTAATACCGCCGTTAACAAACTCAATAACAAGACTAAAGACAAGGTGAATGTGAAACTGATTTTAAGTGGCTTGCGCAAATAACTCAGCTTCCTATATTCATCATGAGCAGATTGAACATCTGCCAGCAACTCACTGGTTCGTGCCTCCACCTCATAAAGTGCCTGTAGAATGCGAACATTTGCAATTGATTTAGGGCTAGACATAGCAACCACAACACGAATAAACAGCCCTTTTTCTTCAATTGAATCAATCCCCACATAAGGCTCACCAGTTCGCACCTGAGCCAATACGACATCACTGGGCAAATCAGGAAAAATCGCTTCCATTGTTTGGCTTGTTGTTGCAATAATTCGCCCATTCGAACCCAGTAATGTCAGCTCAAAAGCATCATTACGGTGACGTATATCATTAAGCATGAGAGACATTCGGTTGTCTGGTACATCAGAAAGTGCTTTAACAACCCGCTCCGCCCGTCGACTTGCATCCCGCTGACGATCATTCAGCGTGGCTCGTGTTAATTTCAATGCATCAGCCAAAGCAGCTTCGGTATGCACATCAAACCAGCTATCAATACTTCGATTTAAAAAATTTAAAGAAAAATAGAATACAACCACAACAGGAAGTACCGCCAAAGTAACAAAAACAACCACAAGACGCGCGGTTAAACGTGAACCTGGGGCTTGAGCGCGATACTGTTTGACCAAACGAAAAAGATTAATCGCAATCAGTGCCAACAACACCAGCAATGCAAATACATTAAATACCAGCAACCAAAAATAGATGATGCCGAATTGTTCAGAGTTTTGAATCGCTTCGCCCATTAATAGAAGTGATGCCAACAACAACACACAGAGCAGAATAATTGGGCGAATGCCCTGCGTATAACGCTTTAAGGTTCTAGAGGGCATACATACCAATCGCTGGACATATACCAGCTCGGCGCAAAATAGGCCAGCAACCGAATCGGCACGGGCAGTGATTCAATATCGAGCTGCGCCTTCAAACGTACAACATATTGGGCTTTTGGATTAATCTCTTCATGTTTCAACAAAGGTAAATCTGCAACGACACCTAATATCCAGATCGCGGTGCTTAAACTGGGTAAGTTCCGTAGTTTTCCGCTATTCACATGAAGCACTTGATACTGCTGTGTGAGCGGCTGATATTTCAGAGTATAACTCTGCACTGATTGGCCGACTTTTTTATCCAGCAGCCATAAAAAACCTTTTTTTCGGACGACTTCAATTTTCAGCTTAAAAGTGAGCTCAATACCTTTGAGCAAAGCTTCCTTAGCCTGGTCTGAAAGTTGATAATTTACCGTTGCATCAAGATAATAAGTTTCACCAACCAATCCCGTTTCCGCATGCTCTATAATAAAATCTTTTGCCTCTACTGTGCCAACAAACAGCGCGGCAATGAACATCCACAGAAAATTAAGATTTTTTTTGTTTGGCCGCATTAAATCTCTGCTTTCTTTAAACAGGCATAATAAAAACCATCCATATCGTTATCTCCCGTCATAATTTGATAACCCACCGCAACATGCATCCCCCATGGTGCTTGAATAAACACTTCACGCGCATCCTTTTGCTGTTTTAAAAAACTTAAGATTTGCCCTGAATTTTCCTGAGACAACACTGAACAAGTCGCATATAATAGCTGCCCTCCAGGCCTCAGCAGTTGCCACAAAGCACGTAATAGTTCACCTTGAACTTTTACCAAACCTGCAATGTCATCCGCTCGGCGTAAATACTTGATATCGGGGTGACGACGAATCACTCCCGTTGCCGAGCAGGGCGCATCCAGTAAAATGCGATCAAACGGCTGACCATCCCACCATGATTCTGGCCGCGATGCATCTCCCACCAATACTTTCGCTTTAAACCCTAATCGCTGCAAGTTCTCATGAATTCGGCTTGTACGATGCTCATCATGATCCAATGCCGTCAATTCTACACTGTGTTCACACTCTAATATATGGCAGGATTTTCCACCTGGTGCGGCACATGCGTCCAACACACGCATATTCGGCTGCACATCCAGCAATGGTGCGGCCAGTTGTGCTGCACCATCCTGCACTGAAAACCAGCCTTGATCAAAGCCAGGCAACGCAGTGACATCTTGTAATTTGGCCAGTTTTATCGCTTGTGGTGCATAAGAAAGTGGCTCTGCATCAGTGCCATTTTCCAGCAAGATATTCAGATAATCCTGTCGCTTAATTTTATTTATATTGACACGTAATACGATCGGTGCTGATCTATTGTTTGCGTTGACAATCACTGGCCATTCATCAGGCCAGTTTTTTTTTATTTTACCCAACAACCAATCCGGATGAGCCATCGCCACCGAATCATCCTTATCCAGCATTTCCAACACACCGCTGTTACGTTGATAGTTTCTCAAAACGGCATTAACCAACCCCTTTGCCCAAGACTTGTTCAATGCGTTTGTAACAGCCACCGTTTCAGACACTGCTGCATGTTTCGGCACCCTCATATAGATCAGTTGGTAGAGCCCCAGCAATAACAAACACTGAATATCGACATCCTTTTTTTTCAGCGGTTTATGCATAAAGTGCTGGACAATCGCATTTAAACGAAGGTGCCACCTCAACACACCGTAACAGAGTGCTGAAACTAGTGGCCGATCCTCAGCTTTTTTCAGCGAAAGTAAAGCCGGCGGCAATACAGCAGAGAGCGAGTGACGCTGCCCTAAAACTTCACTTAATACTCTTGTTGCTGCCAGCCGTGCACTCATGGGTTGAGTATTTGCTGAAAGAGCGCACCGCGCTCCATCAATGCACCATGTGCATTCATAAAATCTGCCACAGACTGTGGGCGTCCTCCGGGTCTTTGAATTTGTAGTAGTCGTAAAACTCCTTGCCCTGTCGCGACATCAATGCCCTCACGACCAACATTAACAATTGTTCCGGGTTTTTCGTCCACACAATCATCCACTGCCATCGCCATCCAGATCCGATAGGTCACCCCCGATAGCGTGGCTCGTGTTACAGGCCAGGGATTAAATGCCCGAACAGTACGCGCCAAAACCAGTGCGGATTGCTGCCAATCAATATCAGCTTCACTTTTTTTTAGTTTTTCAGCATAGGTTGCTAAATGATTATCTTGAACAGTCGCATGAACAGTGCCACCACAAATTTGATCAAGCACGTTGAGCAAGCAACGCCCACCAAGACTTGCCAGTTGATCATGTAAAACGGCACTCGTATCATTAATTTCAATGGGGCATTCGACGCGAAGCAGCATGTCGCCCGTATCCAGCCCTTCATCCATCTGCATAATGGTGATACCTGTCATATCATCACCGGCTAGAATGGCACGATGAATCGGTGCAGCACCACGCCAGCGTGGCAACAATGAAGCATGAATATTAATACAGCCATAACGTGGAATCGTTAATACAGCGGGGGGCAAAATTAACCCATAAGCAGCAACAACCATGACATCAGGGTTAAGTGACCTCAATACCGCCTGATCCTCTTGAGACTTCAGTGAAACAGGTTGATACACTGGAATATTATGAACTTCAGCCAACACTTTCACTGGGCTGGCTTTCAATTTTCGACCCCGCCCGGCAGGGCGATCCGGCTGAGTGTAAGCAGCGCATACTGTATGCCGTGAATCAAGCAGTGATTGCATTGCAACCGCAGCAAACTCTGGCGTTCCAGCAAAAACAACTTTTAATACATCCGTCATAATCGTTCTATTGCTCTATATTTGAAAAACATACTACATTGTTTGCCGGCTCTGTTTGAGCAATTTTTTGCGTATGCGCTGTCGTTTCATTTCAGAAAGATAATCAACGAACAACTTACCATTCAAATGATCAACTTCATGCTGAATACAGACCGCCAACAAACCATCGGCTTCCAGCTTGATGGCCTGCCCTGTTCGATCCAGCGCCATCACGCTCACACGCTCGGCACGAGTGACTGATTCATAAATTCCTGGCACAGACAAGCACCCCTCTTCCGACTCAATTTCGCCTTCTAAGTGAGTAATTTCAGGATTAATCAAACATAGTGGAGCACTCTTATTTTCAGAAACATCAATCACCACAACACGTAATAAAACACCAATTTGAGGTGCAGCCAGACCAATTCCTGGCGCTTGATACATGGTTTCAAACATCGCATCAACCAATACTTGAATATCGTCATTTACACTCTTGACTAGCATAGAACTCTTCAGCAAATCAGTGTCTGGATAATGTAAAATTGTGGAAATTGTCATTGCTTCATTCGATTTTTGTAATAAAAATGGTCAATTATACCGTTAATTATCTTTATCGGCTCACTCAATTTGTATTGGACGGCCGTCATTTATTGTATACACTCGACAAAAACGAGTCGTATCAGTTCAGTATGGATCATGGAAAAGGATTTATTATGTTAAGAAATATTGCTGCCGTCTTACTGTTGTTATATAGCACCGCCTTACTCGCTGACACCTTGGCACTACGTGCTGATCACCCTGATCGCTATGTAGTCGTTAAAGGCGACACTTTATGGGACATTTCAGCACGATTTTTAACAGACCCCTGGTTATGGCGGGATGTATGGCATATTAACCCTGCCATTGAAAACCCCCACCTGATCTATCCTGGAGATCTCATCCGGCTTGTTTATATTGATGGCAAGCCCACACTGCAACTGGATCGCGGAAAAAAAACCATCAAACTTTCCCCCCAAATACGTGCGACAGCGCTGGAAAGCCCGATACCTACCGTATCACTTGAGCAGATACAGCAATTTTTAACTCGCCCCCGTGTGATCAGCCAACAGGAGCTGGATCAGTCCGGTTACATTGTTGCTGGCGATGATGGCCGCTTGATCAGTGGCGCTGGGCTTTCAGTGTATGCGCGTAATATTCAGAACATTGGCAGCTCATACTTCAATATTTATCATGTCGGGAAAGCGTATCAAAACCCCAATTCAAAAAAAGGTGAAATTTTAGGTTTTGAAGCGATTCAGGTCGGTGATGCACGCATAACACAAACCGGTGACCCCGCCAAACTCTTGGTGACACACTCTTATCGTGAAATTTTACTTGGGGATCGTTTGCTGCCACCTCTCGACCAAACCTTAAATCAAAACTTTATCCCTCGTGCACCTGACAAAAGTATTGAAGGCATGATTATTTCAGTACTTGATGGTATCGCTAAAATTGGACGCTATCAGACCATCGTGATCAATCAAGGCTTACAAGATGGAGTTGAGGTAGGTCATGTACTCACCGTCCACCAACAAGGGCGCACCATCCGGGATCATTATGCAAAAAAACCGGGAGAGAAGGTCACGCTGCCTGATGAAGCCGCAGGAACGGTCATGATTTTTCGTGCCTTCGAGCATGTCAGTTATGCATTAGTCATGGATGCCAAGCGAGAAATAAAACTCTATGACTCCGTTAAAACACCATGATAGAACTAGCATATTGGCTGGCACTGCATCATGCACCGGGCATTGGTTCAATCACCTATAAAAAACTGCTTGATCACTGTGGTTCAGCCCAAAATGTTTTTGATCAAATCAAAGACCTTAAGCTTAAACAAGCCACGCGGGATTTTTTAAAAAATCCCGACTGGGCAGCAGTTGAGACTGATTTAGCATGGCAAGAAAAAGAGCCTTGGAACGACATTCTTACACTGCATGATGCAAACTATCCATCGCAACTCAAAGAAATTGCTGATCCACCTGCTGTGCTGTATCTACAAGGTGACCCAAGCCTGCTTCACAACACACAAATTGCAATCGTAGGCAGTCGTAATCCAACGCCACCTGGCCAGGAAAACGCGTGGCAATTTGCCAACAGCCTGGCGCACACAGGTCTAACGATTACCAGTGGCCTAGCCTTGGGTATTGATGGCGCTGCCCATAAAGGAGCACTAAAAAATGGGGGAGCAACAATCGCGGTCACAGCCACGGGCCTCGACCGAGTTTATCCCGCGCGTCACCGAAAATTGGCTCATGAAATTGTAGAAAAAGGCTTGATTATTTCAGAAATGCCCATCGGTACCCCACCAAAACCTCAATATTTTCCTCGCCGCAATCGAATCATCAGCGGGCTGAGTGTGGGAACGTTGGTTGTTGAGGCCGCACGCAATAGTGGCTCTTTAATTACAGCACGCCTCGCACTGGAGCAAAACCGAGAAGTATTCGCCATTCCCGGATCAATTCATAATCCACTAGCACGAGGCTGTCATGACTTGATTCGCCAAGGTGCAAAACTTGTTGAAACTGTACAAGATATCACCGAAGAGCTCGGCCTCATAACGGACGAACAACTCACCAAAACATCGCCAACCCTTCAGTCAGACAAACCAAAGCTTGACCAAAAACAGAGCCTGCTATTGAATAGTATAGGCTTTGAACCCATACATATTGACCAACTCATCGAACATAGTGGATTGACGACAGAAGAGGTTTCATCCATGATATTATTTTTAGAACTGGACGGGCACGTATCAACAGCACCTGGTGGTATGTATATCCGCAACAGTTAGATCGACTTTCATAAATAATGAATTTAAAAAACTCGAACAAGCAGCATAACGAGAAAGTCATGAACGAAAATGTATTCGACATATTGGTTTATCTATTTGAAAACTATGCAGATGGTGAAATGGATCTCGGCTTCGACCAGGAGCTGGTTAAACAAGAGCTCAACAGCGTCGGATTCCCAAGATCGGACATCAAAAAAGCTTTCGTCTGGCTTGAAGATCTTGCCTTGTCTGGTGGAGATAACGAACAACACCCAATGCCCTCTGATCACTCAGTTCGGATCTATAATGCTCATGAACTCAAAAAAATAAGCACGGAAGCGCGTGGTTTTTTGTGCTTTCTTGAGCAGATCAATGTTCTAAACTCGTATTTACGAGAGCTGGTTGTTGAACGTGTGATGGCATTTGATGGTGAATTGGATCTTGAGCAACTCAAGTGGATCACACTTTTGGTTCTGTTTAACCATTCGGCCGAAGATGAAGCACTTGGCATGCTGGAAGATTTGATTTATAACCAATCTATAAATACTTTGCATTAAAAAAACAACTATCCTATATTTATTTCACTTCTATATTTGAAACATTAAAACCCTTATGAGCAAAAATCTTGTTATTGTTGAGTCAGCGACTAAAACTAAAACTATAAAAAAATACTTGGGTAAAGACTTCCAAATCTTGGCCTCTTATGGTCATGTCAGAGACCTACTGCCCAAAGAGGGTGCCGTTGACCCTGACAATAATTTTGCAATGAAGTATCAGGCCATTGAAAAAAACGCCAAACATCTCGAGTCCATCAGAAAAGCGGTTAAAACGGCAGACACTCTCTACCTCGCAACTGACCCGGATCGTGAAGGTGAAGCGATTTCATGGCACATTCTGGAAGACCTGAAAGAAAAAAAATTAATCAAAGACAAGAAAGTCTACCGAGTTGCTTTCAACGAGATTACCAAGCGCGCCGTTCAAGAAGCGATTGACAACCCCCGTGAACTTTCCATGGATCTTGTCAATGCACAACAGGCAAGGCGCGCACTAGACTACCTTGTAGGTTTCAATCTTTCACCACTGCTTTGGAAAAAAATTCGCAGAGGCCTCTCTGCAGGCCGAGTGCAAAGCCCTGCGCTGCGCATGATTGTCGAAAGAGAAGACGAAATTGAAGCTTTCAAATCCCGTGAGTATTGGAGCATTGAAGCTGATGCCAATAGTGGCAAACAATCAATTATTGGTAAGTTAACACGCTATCAAGGGGAGAAAATTACACAGTTTAGTGTTACTAACGATAAACAGGCCAATGAGATTCAATCAACACTGCTAAAAGCAGCCAATGGCAATCTGGTTGTCACCGAAGTTGAAAAAAAGCAACGTAAACGCCGTCCGGCAGCCCCTTTTATCACTTCAACACTACAGCAAGAGGCCGCGCGCAAGCTAGGCTATACCGCACAGCGCACCATGCGTATTGCTCAACAACTTTATGAAGGTATTGATGTTGGCAGCGGCTCTGTCGGCCTGATCACATATATGCGTACCGATTCGGTAACGTTAGCACAAGATGCTTTAACAGAAATACGTGATTTTATCAGCAAGCGTTATGGCAAAGATAACCTGCCTGCAAAGCCGAACGTTTACAAAACCAAGTCAAAAAATGCACAAGAAGCACATGAGGCCATTCGCCCAACACACGTTGATCATATTCCTGACGAAATAAAGCAGAGTCTGACAAATGATCAATACAAACTTTATAATCTGATTTGGAAACGTGCTGTCGCCTGTCAAATGATCCACGCAACAATTAACACTGTCGGTGTTAATTTAGCTGCCGGTGAAAACAATACCTTTCGCACCACTGGCTCAACGATTGCAAACCCAGGTTTTATGGCTGTTTATCTGGAAGGTGTGGATGATAGCACAGCAGAAAATGATGAAAAAATGTTGCCGACAATGGCTGTTGGAGACAAACTTGAATTACTCGAAATCCGCCCTGAACAGCACTTTACTGAACCGCCACCACGCTTTAGTGAAGCCAGTTTAATTAAAGCACTAGAAGAAAATGACCTAGGACGACCCTCCACCTATGCAACCATTATCTCTACGCTACAAGCACGTGAATATGTCACATTAGAGAAAAAACGTTTCCAACCAACCGATGTAGGACGTGTTGTCAGCAAGTTTTTAACCAACTATTTCAGCAAGTATGTTGATTATGGCTTTACTGCACAGCTTGAAGACGAACTGGATGCCGTATCTCGTGGCGAAAAAGAGTGGATTCCATTAATGACTTCATTTTGGGAGCCGTTCAAATCCAAGGTCGATGACATTGAAAAAAATGTTGATCGCAAAGATGTTACACAAGAAGCACTTGATGAAGAGTGCCCGAAATGTAAAAAACATCTCTCAATCCGCCTCGGGCGACGCGGCCGTTTTATTGGCTGCAGTGGCTACCCAGAGTGTGATTACACACGCAATATGGATGGTGAAGAGCAGGAGCCTGAAGAGCCAGAAGTTGTTGAAGGCCGCAGCTGCCCTCAATGTGAAGAGCCACTGATTATTCGTACAGGGCGTTACGGTAAATTCATTGGTTGCAGCACTTACCCCAAGTGCAAACATATGGAGCCATTAGAAGCACCCGCTGATACAGGCGTTCAATGCCCCGAATGCAAACAAAGTACGCTGCTCAAACGAAAATCACGCTACGGTAAAATATTTTATTCGTGCTCCCGATATCCAGATTGTAAATATGCCGTCTGGAATACGCCTGTAGCTGAACCCTGCCCAAAGTGCGAATGGCCGGTATTAACCATCAAAACCACTAAGAGACGAGGCACCGAAAAAGTGTGCCCACAAAAAGCCTGTGATTTCTCTGAACCTTACGAACTTAAAGAAGAAGGGGTCTCTGAGGAAACTTAACGACTAAAAATGCGTCACATTAACCGTGTGACGCACCCATAGCAACAGCCACTCTGTTGAACACTCAGCCGTTGGTTTATAATCCCTCGGTCTCATACTAAATTAAGGTAGTTTATTCCCGTGTGCAGGAGTTATTAATAAATGGTTAAAGCAGAAATTCTCGTTGATAAAGAAGAGATTGATCGATATGAAAAAGCCGTTAAGGCTTTTATTAACAATGAAATTGACCCTGATCGATTTATGGCTCTGCGCCTGCAACATGGAATGTATGGCCAACGCCAGGATGGTGTTCACATGGTGCGCACCAAAATCCCTGGTGGCAAATTAACAGTTGATCAATTAGAAGCTCTGGCTGATGTCACCGAACAGTACTCCAGCAATGATTATAACTGTGTGACCACACGCCAAGATATTCAAATTCATTACGTGCCACTCAAAGATACTCCTGCGGTCATGCGCCGTTTAGGCGAAGGAGGAATGACCTCTCGTGAAGCATGCGGTAATACTATTCGCAATATCACCGCCTGTGCACTGGCGGGTGAATGCCCACGAGCCCACACGGATATCACACCATTTTTTGATGCCGTCACAGAGCGTTTTTTGAGGCACCCACTCACACAACATTTACCACGAAAAATGAAGTTCAGCTTTTCAGCTTGTGAAGCAGACTGCGCACTTGGAATGATGCACGACATCGGTGCTATTGCAATTCAAAAAAATGGTAAATTTGGCTTCAAAATTGTTGCTGCTGGCGGCTTAGGCCTCAAACCTCATAAAGCCATCACCATTGAAGAGTTTATTGAAGAGAAAGACCTTCTTCCTTGCTTTGAAGCTGTCATTGCTCTGCATAGCCACTACTCTGATCGAACAAAACGCGCTCGCTCACGAGTCAAGTTTTTAGTCGACAAGTTTGGTGAAGAAGAATTTATTAAAAAATATAAAAAAGAGTTCACACGAACTCAGACGGCCTTTTCCAACCAACCCTATCCACAAGGCCAATGGCAAACCGGTAAAGAGTGCGAATCTTTTGAAGGTGGTGCACCTCGTCGAGTTTTCCCGCAAAAACAACCTGGATTCAGTGTCATTCCAATTCGTTTAAATACCGGTGATTTCAAAATCAGCCAAATGCGTGGTATTGCTGAACTCATGAAATCTGAAAAACTGAGTGACTTACGTACAACCATTGGTCAAAATTTAATGCTGGTTAATGTGCCAGATGAACGTATAAATACCGTTTTAAACAGACTTAAAACCCTTGACCTTGCCCCCCCTGAAACAGGAGACGATGTTGTCTCTTGCCCTGGCACGACCACATGCCGACTCGGCATTACTTCGTCCAAGCTGGCGGCCAAACATCTCACAGGCGGCCAATCTGACCTGCGTATCAGAATCAGCGGGTGTCACAATAGCTGCGCGCAACACCATATTGCTGATATTGGTGCTCATGGAGAAGGCAAACGCCGCCATGGTAAATTGATCCCTCATTATATGCTGCATATCGCAGGTAATGGTACAGCCAACGGCACCATTGCACTGAAAGGCCCTGCAGTTCCTACATTGCGTGTTAAAACGGCGATTGAACGCATTGAAAATGCTTACGAGGAAAATTCAGCTCGTAATGAAAGTTTCTTCGATTGGGCTCATAAAAAAGGCGCTGATTATTTTAAAGAGCTTGTAAAGGATCTCAGTGAAGTTACTCCTGAAGAGGTCGCCAACCTAGCTAAAGACTATGGTGACGAAGACTCATTCAAACTCACCAATTTTGGCGGAGGCGAATGTGCTGGAGCGGCTCAGGAGGTTGTTTCTGCCAACTTTGCAGAAGCAGCACACGAAAGAAACTATCGTAATGCCTTTTTATTACAGCGAAAATATACAGAGTCCATTGAGTGTGCCGAAGAGCTGAGCCGCTTAATTGGTGAGTCTCTCCTGTTTATGGCTGGAGAAAAAAGTGATGACAATAGCAATGCCTTGGCAATAGCAAAAATACTCAAAGGCTCAGCCCATGAAAACTCCACATTTGGCACTGAACTTGAAAAGATCGCGACGACTCTTTCCGAGCTCCAAAAAGAGTTTAACCAAGAGCGCTTTGATACAGTCAACAAAGAGCTTGATAACTGGACAACACGCGCTGCTGAAGCTTGCCAAAAACAGGATCAGCAGCTGGATTTACGTGCATCACTACCTGCTAAAGCAAAAACTGGAGTAACGACTTCTGAAGTTGATCTTTCAGATTTCGGTTGCCCACTCCATTACATCAAGGCTCGCAATGCACTGAAAGCCTTCCAAAATGGTGATGTAATCATATTCACTCTTGATTCAAATGAGTCCGCCACTCAAGTTTCCGGCAGCCTGGAAAGTGATGGGCATGAGGTTTTATCCATCAATATTGACGGTGAAATACCTTTAATAAAAATTAGAAAAGGCTGAGTATCAATAATTTTGCAAGGGTTTTCCAGCCAATTCAAGCACTTTTCGAATTTCTGGTTATAGTTCCTGAGGAAGCATGTTAATATTAAAAAAACTTCTAATCCGACACCCTATTTTTCGGAACAGAAAGTATTTATTATCGCTCTCTCGGGAAAAATAGTGACTCCCCTTCACCTATACAGCACATTACTCAACTCAGGCAAAACTGATAAGCCATCAAGTGCTCGTTTTCCAATCGCCTACAAACTTGCACTTGTTTTTACACTCCTTATTACTGCCGGCATGGTATTACTCGGCCTATTTATTGTTCAAGATCAAAATCGTTTACTTGAACAGCAGATGCATGATTTTGGTACTACAATAACAGAGCAACTGGCCAAAAACGTTAAAGAGCATCTGCTTTCCGGCGACAAACTCAGCTTAGCCACAACGGCTAAACACTTAGTTAATCATTCGTCTATTTTAGGTGTTGCCATCTATTCTGATGAAGGTAAACCAGAAACACGCGAAGGAGCAACTCTTGATGAAATTGTTTTAGCAACAACCAACAACAGCGTAACCAAACTTAACTGGCGTAGCTCTGTCGAAGAGGGCGCTCCTCCTACAGAACTGGTTTCGTTCTTTACCCCACTGGTGACTCGCAATGTCACCGTCGGCTATGCTTTGGTGACTTTTGACCGTTCATTTATGAACAGTGCACAACTAAAAACATTGAACACAGTTATCGGTGCCACTATTTTATTAGTTCTACTCGGTATCATTATTTCCATACTGCTTGGCAGGCGGCTGGCTCAACCGATTGCAAAGTTAACCGAGGCCAGTAAATCTATTTCAGAAGGGAACTATAGCTTTAGATTTACAGAAAAAAGGCGTGATGAATTAGGCACATTGATGCTCGCGATGAATGCCATGACAGAAGACCTGGCCAAAAAAGAAAAAGCGGAAAGTACCCTGTCACGCTATATTTCACCAAAAATTGCAAAGGAAGTACTAGACGAAATGGAGCCAGCAAAGCTGGGCGGGGCAAAAGTTTATGCCAGCGTTGTTTTTGCTGATATTGTTGGTTTCACCCGTATGTCAGAGCATATGCAGCCCGAAGAGGTTAATAGCATGCTCAATGAATATTTCAACTACATTACTAAAGCAGCTCATGCATATTCAGGTCATGTTGATAAATTTATGGGTGACTGTGCCATGCTGGTTTTTGGTGTACCTGGCCATGATGAACAACACTGCTTTCATGCCGTTGCTTGTGCCGTATTAATCCAGAAATTTTTTGAAACTCTCAATCAAAGTCGTGATAAACAAGGGCTGACTCCTGTTCAATTTAGTATTGGTATTAATAGTGGAGAGATGCTGGCTGGGAATATGGGATCTATTGATCGAATGGATTATACTGTGATTGGGGATACCGTAAATACAGCCTCTAAACTATGCTCTGCAGCAGAACCTGGCGAAATTCTGATTCCAGAAAACATTGCTCACTCTGAGCAACTTCAAAAATATATCATCTCTACGCACCACAAAACAATAATATTGCCAGGCAAAGAAAATCCGGTAGTTACCCATCGAGTCACGGATATCGTATGATAGGCTCTCCCTCAAGAAGAAAAAAGTAGTAATTGACTCCAGCCCCATATAAACAATGAATAGAACAACGCGACACTATTTTACTCTCTGTGTACTTTTATTAATTGTGCAATTACCCGCCTGCACCACTCTAAAACAGCAAGCACAAAATTTTATCACACCCTCCACACCAATGAGTTTTTCAGAGGCTCGAACTTTTGAGCGCCGTCACTTAAATCTTGCACAAAAACTTATCGAAAAAAATGAATGGAATAAAGCGCAAGACGTATACGACGAAGCTTTAAAACGACGTCCGCAAAGTAAAGCGTTACGGGTCGGCCTCAAAAAAATGTACCAAAAAAACAGGGAGTATACTGAAAAATTAACACGAGAACTCACGATATCTCGTGGTCTTTGGCTAGATAAAAACCACTATTTGTATGAGTCCCTAGCAAAGGCAGAAATAAAAGGTAAAAAAGCACAGTATAAAAACAAAGCGATAAAAAATGAAATAAAGCTTATTTCAAAGCAACTCGCTCATTACGGAAACTATGTTGCAACTGATAATCAAACCAACAATGTGGAGTATCTTTTAAATTTATCAGAACAATTAAAACAGATAAAACCAAATCAGCACACTCCCATAGAAATAAATAATAAAAAAACAACAAAATTAACAGGAGCCACAAAAAAAGACTCACAAAAAATAAAATTAGAAAAACTACTCGCTTCTCATAAAAAAGCGTATAAAAACAAAAAACTTCAATTAGCTCACCAACTTATCAAACAAGCTTCCGAACTTAGACCTAATGACAAAAAAATAAAAGCTGAAAAAACTCGCCTTGCAGAGGAGATAGAGATAAAAATAAAACAACACCTCAGCAATGGCCTTCAATTTTACAGCGATGGAAACTATGAAAGTGCACTCGGTTCCTGGCAAGAAACACTCAACCTGGACACCAATAATCAAGAAGCTCTAGATAATATTGAGCGTACTAACAAAATACTAGTCAATCTTTCGCGCATTAAAGAAAAACAAGACCAGCCTTCCGAATGAAATTTTTGAGTCATAAAATCAATCTCTAATGCGTACAACCCTCATAAAAGTAATACTCAAATTACTTTCTTTATTACCATTACCCATAGCACATGCAATTGGAGCTGTTATTGGCTATGGCCTGGCTATCTTTCCAAATAAAAGCCGTCAAATCACCCAAACAAATATCCAGCTCTGTTTTCCTGAATTTTCAGCACTTCAACAACAAGATTTAGTAAAAAAAAGCTTAATAGAAATGGGTAAAAGTATTACTGAAATAGGCTACCTATGGCTTCGCCCCAAAACAGATATTCTGAAACTTATTCATGAAGTCAGTGGAAAAAAGCATTTAATAGAAGCCATGAAACAAAATCGTGGTGCCATTATCGCTGCGCCTCATCTAGGCACTTGGGAAGTGATTGGGCTCTACTGCTCTGAAAACTTTCCGATGACAATATTATATCGCCCACCTAGACTGAAAAAACTCGATAACATGATACGTACCGCCCGCCAAAAAAATGGAGCTAAACTTGTCCCTACTACAGCAAAAGGTGTCAAAAGCCTGTATAAAGCGTTAGCCTGTAATGAACTCATTGGAATTTTACCGGATCAGGATCCTGGTAAAAATGGTGGTATATTTGCACCATTCTTTAACATTCAAACGAACACCATGCTTCTACTTTCTCGTCTTGCCACAAAAAACTGCACACCTATTATTTTTTGTTACGCAGAGCGTATGCCAAGAGGAAAGGGCTTTCATTTACACTTCATACCCGCAAATAAAAAAATCTCAGATAAAAATTCACAAATAGCTGCGACGGGCCTAAATGCTGATATTGAAAAGTGTATACGACAACTTCCTCAGCAATATCAGTGGTCTTATAAGCGCTTTCGGAATCGTCCTGAGGGGGAAAAAAGAATTTATTAAAAGGAAGAAGTATCAACCTCGCCAAAAAATTGGGGTCAGAAGAACTAATAGCGTGAATATTTCCAGTCGTCCCAGTAACATAGCAAAACATAATAGCCACTTACTGGCATCATCAAGTGTATTGTAATTTGCCCCCACGTCCCCCAAACCTGGTCCAAGGTTATTCATGCATGCAGCAACGGCTGATAATGCCGTAACAAAGTCCAGCCCATTTAAAATTAATAAGAGTGAAATGACACAAAAACAAGCGATATACAGTGAGAAAAAGCCCCAAACAGCTTCGATAACCCGACTCGGTAAAACTTTCCCACCCACTTTTACAACAAATATAGCATTAGGGTGAACTAACCTTTTAATCTCACGCGCGCCCTGCATCATCAACAACAAAATACGAATAACTTTCATACCACCCCCCGCTGAACCTGCACACCCCCCTATAAAGCTTGCCATTAATAATAAAAAAATAATAAAAGTTGGCCATGATGGATAGTTAGCCGTACCGAACCCCGTTGTTGTTGCAATAGAAACGGTTTGAAAAACACCATGAACTAATGCTTCATCAAATGTATTAAAGAAGTCTTCACGATATAAGTAAGCAACCACAATTGAAGAAAATAGCAGTAAAAAAATAAGATAGGTTCTTACTTCCGGGTCTGCGAAATAGTGACCCAGTCGTAATGAGCGCCAAGCTACAAAGTGAAGTGCGAAGTTAATTCCTGCCAAAATCATAAAAATAGTTGCTACAATTTCAATCTGAACACTTTGAAAATGGCCAATACTCATGTCATGTGTGGAAAACCCACCAATCGCCACAGTAGAAAAACTATGCCCCACCGCATCAAACAGACTCATTCCTGCAAGCCAGTATGCAACAGCACACGCAACTGTGAGGCCTAAATAGATATACCATAGCGCCTTTGCCGTCTCGGCTATTCTTGGAGTTAATTTATCATCTTTCATAGGCCCTGGAGTTTCTGCTCGATACAACTGCATCCCACCAACCCCTAGCATAGGCAGTACAGCAACAGCTAAAACGATAATCCCCATACCACCCAGCCATTGTAATTGTTGGCGATAGTATAAAATTGATTCTGGCAATGCATCCAAACCAATAATAACCGTCGCTCCAGTCGTCGTCAGACCTGACACAGACTCAAAGACGGCATCAGTAAAAGACATATCAGGTTGTTCAGATAACACTAAAGGCAAAGAACCAGACAAGCCTAAAACAACCCAAAACATAATCACAACAACAAACCCGTCTCTTACTCGAAGCTCACGCTGATATGACCTGACAGGCCACCAAATTAAACACCCAGCAATCAAAGAAAGAAAAAAAGCTAAAAAAAACGGGGCTGTTGTACCATCCTGATACCACAATGAAACTATCGAGGGTGGCAGCATTGTAATGCTGGATAGCATTAACAATAAGCCAAGAATACGTAAAATTGCCTGATATTGCATAGACTTAGATAAAAGTTACACCAACTTGAAAAAGTTTCTCTACAAATGAAACCATCTTTTTATCTACCAAAAATAAAATAACATGATCTTCAGATTCAATCACCGTATCATGGTGTGCAATAACGACCTCATCATTACGAACAATTGCACCAATCGTGACACCTCTCGGCAAATTAATATCTTCAATTGCCCGCCCAACTACTTTTGATGAATTGACATCGCCATGAGCCACAGCCTCAATCGCTTCAGCAGCGCCTTTGCGTAAAGAGTGCACCATAACAACATCCCCTTTTCGCACATGGGCAAGCAAACTACCAATCATTGCTTGTTGTGGTGAAATAGCGATATCAATATCACTACTTTCAACCAAATCAACATAAGCACTTCGATTAATAAGCGCCATTACTTTACGTGCCCCCATGCGCTTAGCTAACAATGCTGAAAGAATATTGGCTTCATCATCATTCGTTACAGCACAAAATACATCTATATTTTCTATATTCTCTTCCAGCAAAAGCTTTTCATCAGCCACATCACCGTGTAGAACAATCGTCTTATCAAGAGACTCAGCAATTCTTATACAATTTTCCTGTTTATGGTCAATAAGTTTTACCTGATAGCGCCCCTCAAGTAGTTTTGCTAAACGAAGCCCTATATTTCCGCCTCCAGCTAACATAACGCGCTTCACCGGTCGGTCTTCACGTCGCAACTCTCGCATTACAATACGTATATTCTCACGTGCTGCAACAAAAAAAACGACATCATCAACTTCAATAATCGTATTGCCTTCTGGTGCAATTGGTGCGCCTCGACGATATATTGCAGCAACACGTGTTTCTACAGATGGCATATGCTTTTTCAATTCGCTCAACTCATGCCCAACTAATGGCCCTCCGTGAAATACTCTTACTGCAACCAACTGGATTTTACCATCAGCAAAGTCTAGCACCTGCAATGCGCCAGGGTTTTCTATCAAACCACAAACATAATTTGTAATCACTTGTTCCGGTGATATCAATACATCAACGGGAATCGCTTCTTGAGTAAAAATTTCTTTATATTGAAGGTATGCACTACTGCGTACTCGTGCAATTTTTGTAGGCGTATGAAAAAGTGTATAAGCAATTTGGCATGCGACCATATTTGTTTCATCACTGGAAGTGACCGCTAAAATCATATCAGCATCTTCACAACCAGCGCGCTGAAGCACTTCTGGGTGCGATGCTGAGCCTAAAACTGTACGTAAATCCAAACGATCAAGCATGGCCTGCAAACGAACCGAGTCAGTATCAACAACAGTGATGTCGTTATCTTCACTGACCAGATTTTCTGCGACAGAAGAACCCACTTGACCGGCACCGAGAATAATTATTTTCATCTATTACACGAGTTACATATCGTTTAAAAATGAAAGGATATTCTCACAGAGCAATTATATCAAGGAGCAAAGCACATTGTTTAAATAAGGGGGGTTTAAAAGCTTGCTAAATGAATAAAGCGTAAGGCAAATCACTCTAAAAAAGGTCGGTAAAGAGAGAGTAACTGGGTGTGATATAGAAGTTCTTGAAGCAGACGAAGCAAGAATTTTAGCCAAAAAGAAGCCCCTGCTGAGAGTATTGATCACGACATCGGTGATGTCAATGATAAATACCTCAGCAAGGGCCGGAGTATAAATGTCTGGCAGTGACCTACTTTCACATGGGAAACCCCACACTATCATCGGCGCTGTACGTTTTCACTTCCGAGTTCGGCAAGGGATCGGGTGGGCCCCGCACGCTATGGCCGCCAGACAAACTGGTTGTGACAGAGCGCTCTGCTCTCTGTCACGAATTCTGGAGAGTTGTCTTAAGCTGGTATGCTTCATTCTAGATAGTCACATAACACTTCGTCTATTTGTAAAATATCTACAAAACACTTGGGTGTTATAGAGTCAAGCCTCACGGTCAATTAGTACGGGTTAGCTTCATGCATTACTGCACTTCCACACCCCGCCTATCAACGTCGTAGTCTTCGACGGACCTTCAGGACTTCTAGAGTCAGTGAGATCTAATCTTGAGGGAGGCTTCCCGCTTAGATGCTTTCAGCGGTTATCCCGTCCGTACATAGCTACCCGGCAATGCCACTGGCGTGACAACCGGAACACCAGAGGTACGTCCACTCCGGTCCTCTCGTACTAGGAGCAGCTCCTCTCAAATCTCAAACGCCCACGGCAGATAGGGACCGAACTGTCTCACGACGTTCTAAACCCAGCTCGCGTACCACTTTAAATGGCGAACAGCCATACCCTTGGGACCGGCTACAGCCCCAGGATGTGATGAGCCGACAT